>NZ_WMBF01000063.1:0-21575 GCF_019400875.1 Streptomyces anatolicus
GGGGAGGGGGAAGGGTGTGCGGTAGCGGTGTGCGGTGCGCGGCCCGTCATTTCCGGTCGGCGTCGCGGCCGGGCTTGGCGTCGGCGTCCCGGCCGCTCACCCACTCCAGGACGGCCATGGCCCCGGCGAGCTTCATGGCCGCCTGCGTCCAGGCCAGGGAGCGTGGCCCGTCCAGGACCTCGCCGGCGACCTCGTCCCCGCGGTGGGCGGGCAGGTCGTGCATAAAAAGGGCCTCGGGCCGGCGGGCGAGCAGGGAGGCGTCCACATGGAACGGACGGAACGTCTCGCGCCAGTCGGCGTCCGGTTTCGAGGTGCCCGTCGTCTGCCAGCGCGTGGTGTACACGACGTCCACCCGGTCGGGCAGCAGCGCGGGGTCGTGCACCTCCTCCACCGTGGCGCCCACCGTCGCGGCTCGGCGCGACGCCCTCGCCAGCTCCTTCTCCGGCAGCCCGTAGCCGGCGGGCGTACTGAAGGTGACCCGGGCCCCCGGCACGGCCGCCAGCGCATGGGCCAGGGCCACGGCAGTGTTGTTGCCCTCGCCCAGGTAGAGCACGCTCACGCCGGTGAGGTCCCCGAGCGCCAGGCGCAGGGTGGCGAGGTCGCTCACGCCTTGACTGGGGTGCTCCTCGGCCGCCATCGCGTTGATCACCGGTAGGCCGCCCTGGCGGGACAGCTCCCGCAGCTCTTCCAGCGGACCGGAGGTGCGCGCGACCAGGAGGTCGAGCATGCTGCCCAGGACGCGTCCCGTGTCGGCCACCGATTCACCGGTGTTCAGCTGCAGGTCCTGAGGACCGTAGGTGACGGGAACGGCGCCAAGACGGATGGCGCCGACGGTGAAGGCCGTTCGGGTTCGGGTGGAGGTCTTGGTGAACAGGATGCCCGCGGCGCTGCCCGCGAGCGGCCGGTCATGTGCCTCCTTGTCCCGGAAGAGTTCCACCGATCTCGCCGCCAGTTCGCCGATCACGGCGGGTTCCAACTCGGCCAGGGAGAACAGGCCGCGTTCGGGGGCGGGGCCGGTCCGGGTGAAGACGTCGTCCATGCTGTCCCTTTCAGCGGAGGGTCAGAGTCCGGTTCAGTAGAGGGTCAGCTTCTGGCCAAGCCCCAGGCGGACAGCGGCCTCGTGCACCGCGCCGAGCAGCCCGACGTCGAGGACGGCCATACCGAAGGGATTGCTGATGACGTGGGACGCGGTGGGCCGGATGGGAGGCCGCTCGCCGATGAGAACCTGACCGAGGGTGCCGCTCAGCGCCGTGATCCGGCCCTCCCGCATCAGCTGCCCCAGGATCCTGCGAGGGTTGTCGGCCACCAGGTCGACGTCGTCCACGAACACCCCCTGCGCCGCCAGGAACGCGTCGGGCAGCAGGTCGGACAGCGACACATGGGCCACGAAGGTGCCGGGCGCGAGCCACGCGGCCGGAAGGTACCCGCGGTCGGCGGTGGTCGTCGTCACCACCACCTGCGCGGCGGCCACCGCGGACCGGGCGCCCGGTGCCACGCGCACGGTGAAGTGCGGGTGCCGTTCGTGGATCCAGCCGGCCAGCTCCTCGGCGCGCCGGGGCTCGGTGTCGTAGAGGTGTACGCGCGTCATGCGGGGGAACGCCGCGGCCAGCAGCCCGACATGGACCCGGGCGAGCATGCCGCAGCCGAGGAAGGTGGTCGCGTCCCACTGCTCGGGGCCGAGATGGCGCAGGCTGACCATCGTGTAGGCGGCCGTCCGGGTCGCGCTCAGCCACCCGGCCTCGGCCAGCACGTTCGGCCGGGCGGTATCCGGGTCGAAGAGCATGATCAGGCCCGCCGCCCGCTCCCTTCCGTGGGACGGGTTGCTCGTCGCGGCGTTGATGAGCTTCATGCCCCGCAGCGTGGGGCCGCCGTCGGCCTCCACCGCGCCGAGCATGGCGAGCGAACGGCAGTAGGCCCCCTCGCCGTTGGCCCAGGGAAGGTAGCCCTCGGCGGGCAGCTCCACCCGGCCCTCGGCGTGCCGGCGCAGCACCTGGGTGACCTCCTCGCACACATCCACGTGCGCGAGGCTCGCGAGCACCGCTTCCCTGTCGAGAAAAAGGAGTTGCTCCGCCATCGTCGCCTCTCGGACTGTGTGGTCGTCGGCCCGTACGGTTCACGGCAGCAGCCCGGCGGCCTCGAACGCCTCGGCACCCCCCGGTACCGCCATGGCCCCTACTTCCTCGAAGAGCCGCACGGCGTGCCGGGACGCCCTGCGGATGCCCTGGTCGACCGAGGCCGGTGGATAGGAGTCGTGCACGACGTCCTCGACGACATCCGGCGCGAGTCCCGCGGCGGCCAACGACGCGCGTACGGGCCGCAGATCGGGGAGCAGACTGCACCGGATCAGATCGGGCAGGCACCGCGCGATGCGGCCGCGTGACCGGGCGGACTCCTGTGCCCACAGCTCACGGAAGAAGTGGGAGAAGAACATGTGGTGCCAACCCTCGTCCTTGGCGTGGTCCCTGACGATGTCCCGGACCACGGTCAGCACGTCGGGGTCCTTGGGTATGTCGCTCAGCACCGCCGTGATCAGCGTCTCGAAGACCACGACTTGCAGCAGCTGGGCCAGGGCCGGCTCGTACGGCAGCGCCTCCGTCCCGACCGCGTCGAGCCGTTGCAGGAACGGCCCGAAGTCGTAGGGCAGCGGCGCCACCCCCGAGGCGCGGGCGACCTGCTGGACGACGTCGAAGCTGTAGAGGGAGTGGTACCCCTCGTCGCAGTAGATGCGGTACGCGTCCAGGCGGACCTCGGCACCCGTCTCGACCCCGCACCGGTTGCCGGCGATGCGCTCCGTGGCACGGTTCACCACGCGCGTCTCGAACTGGGCCGTGAAGTCCAGGTACTGGAAGAGGTGCCGGGCGAGGAGTTCCCTGCGGCTCGCCTCGCCGAGTTCCGCCACCCGGGGGTGGTCCAAGTAGGGCACCAGAGCCGTCGGGAAGAAGGTCCGCCCGGTGTCCAGTTCGTCCGTCAGCCGGCGCCGGGGTCCGCCGCGCACCCCGGCACGCTGGTACCAGTCCCTTTCGCGTGTGCTCAACGCAGCGTCACCTCACCTTGCACGGGGGCCACCGGGCCGGGTCGGTCCGAGGTCGTGACGCCGTCGGCTATGCCGACCGGGGCCAGGGCGTGCTGGGAGCGCCACCGCGGTGAGTACACGGTGTCGAGGTAGCGGTCCCCGCCGTCCGGGCACACGCAGACGACGTCGGTGCGTCCGGGGCCCTCGCGGAAGAGCCGCAGAGCCGCCGCGACGAGCGCGCCGGAACTGGAGCCCACGGCGATCCCGGTCGTCTCCTCCAGCCACAGACACGCGCTGACCGCCTCCGGCGGATCGACGTGCACGGCGGGCCGGTACCCATGGGGCAGGAAGGTCGACCTGCGGCTCGCCCCGATTCCCGAAAGCACACGTTCACCGTGCGTGTCGCCCAGGGCCACCGAGCCGACGACGTCCACCCCGACCAGCTCCCAGGCCGGTTCGTGGGCAAGGACGTAGTCACGGAAGCCCGCCAGCGTGCCACCGGTGGAGACCGCGACCAGGACGCTCATCGGCCTCGCGGGCAGCTGCGCACGCAGCTCCGGCGCCGTCCACTGGGCATGGACGGCCGGGTTGGCGGGGTTGGTGTACTGGTTCGGCCATACGAGCCCCGGTTCGCAGCGCACCCGCTGCCCGACATGGGCGAGGCGGCTGAGCAGGAACCCACCGGCTCCGTCCGGCCGGTCGACCGTGACGACTCTGGCGCCCATGGCGCGCATGGTGTTCCGCACCGAGGGACTCACCCGGGGGTCCACGACGGCGGTGAAAGGGACCTGCAAGGAGGCGGCAAGCCCGGCCAGCGCGAGACCAAGATTTCCCGACGTGGACTCGATCAGGCCGATTCGGGGATCAATACGGTCCTTGACGCTCTGCCAGAGAGCGAATGCGGTGCGCCCTTTTATGGAACCGTAGGGGTTATGCGATTCGAGCTTCAGCCAGATCGTTCTGGGCAAGTCGTCCAATACGATGCCCAGCGGAACCACCGGGCTTGGAGACCAGGAACTGCTCACTGAATCCGAGCTGTCAGGAGTCTGATCCGGAAAGATTTCCAAGACACCTCCGTGACAGCGCTGCCTCGCCGAGCCGGACTTTTTCCAGGCTATGGCCACGTTCGCAGCGGCACAAGGAATGGAATGCGCCACATCTTGATGTCACGGCCATTCATTGACGGCATATGCCAATTGTGATGCCGTGGTGATCCCTGTTTTTCCTGGGCTTTCGGCGTGGTGACCGCACAGTCGGCGCCGGGGGACGTACTACATCCGCCGACGGGCCGACGCGGGCGCACGGCAGTACCCACACCCTGGTCGCAGGCCGAGCCGCCAGGGCATCGACCTCCACCAGGACACGCTCCGGGTTCTCGGGCCGCCGCAGCACCTCCCGCAGCAGTGTCCCCCGCAGCGGACGACCGGGTGAGGCGTCGTGCGGTGGCGCGGCACGTACGGCGTGGCCCGGATCCGGCCGCGCGCGAGCGGGCACGGCGACGGGCAGCGCCGTGGCCCGTCCGGGCGGCTCCTGGGCGTGCGCCGCCGCGTGGCGCCCTCGTGCCGTGTCGCCTGCGGTGGCACCCGCGCCGCGTCCGGGGCGGGGAGCGCGTGTGTGCGGTGCAGCCAGGCGACCGCCGTCGCCGAGATCAGGCCGAGGCTCAGGCAGCACAGCCAGGGCAGCACGGTCAGGCCGGTGTGTCTGCCGAGGTCCAGGGTCCAGCCCACGAGCGCGTTGCCACCGGCGGCGGCGAGCCCGGAGAAGACGTAGAAGATGCCGAAGTAGGTGCCGGTCAACCGGGCCGGGCCGAACCGTGGCACCAGTTCCATCGCCAGGGGATGCACGATCATGATGCCGAAGTAGACCAGCAGCGCCCCGGCGATCACCGGGCAGGCGTTCCGGACCGCCGCGCCCCAGTCGTCCGGCGTCCCGGCCGCGCACACCAGCAGCGGTGGTACGAAACCGAAGGCCGTCAGGGCGATGCCGCGGGTGATCCACGCCGGGCCGCCGCCGCGCCGCGCCAGCGCCCGGGTGACGCGCAGCTGCCAGACCATGTTGGCCAGTGCCCCGATCACCAGCACCGCGCTGGCCGCCTCCTCGCGTCCGGTCGCCGCGCGGGCCCCCTCGGGCAGCAGCAGGTAGACCTGGTTCTCCAGGCTCGTCATGCCTGCCATGGCCACGGCGAACGCGATGAAGGTCCGGTTGCCCAGGACCTCCCGCCAGTCCTTGCGGACCGTGGTGGTGCGACGGGGCGGGCGGCGAGCGGGCAGCGCGAGCATCTGGGCCACGCACAGTACGGCGAACACCCCGGAGGCGACGAGGGCGCAGAGGCGGAAGTCGACCAGGAGCAGCACGCCGCCCAGGGTCAGACCCAGCAGCGAGCCGGCGGTCGCGAAGACGTTGAGCAGCGCGAAGGCCTCGGCCCTGCGGTGCCCGGCCTCCTGGGCGAGGAAGGTCCGCACCGCCGGATAGAACAGCGCCCCGGCGAGCCCGCTCAGCGCGGAGGCGGCGAGCAGGAGCGGCAGCGTGGAGCCGACCGCGAACAGCGCGAACCCCACGGTGCGCAGCATGCAGCCGAAGATGATCACGCCGCGGGGGCCGAGCCTGTCGGCCGCCGAGCCGCCGAGTACGAACAGGCCCTGCTGGCTGAGGTTCCGCACACCGAGAATCAGCCCGACCAGGGCGGCCGAAAGCCCGAGGTCCTGGCCGAGATACGTCACCAGAAAAGGGATGAGGAGGTAGAACCCGATGTCCACCCCGAATTGATTGACGAGCAGAAGCCGCACCGCGAGCGGAAAGCTGCGGTACGCGTGGAGAGTTTTCATGCCAGTCCCCGGGAATGGCCCGCGAACGCGTGGTGCTCCGGGCCGAGTGGGTGCGGGCGATCCGGCATGACCAGCGGGACATCAACTCCGCTTCGGTGTCACACCCCTGACCGCTCCGTCGATGATCGAGAGCGGTGGGTCATATCTTCTGGAGCATCATCAACGGTCCCTGAGACGGCAATGCACGATTTCAACAATTCTAACGACAGCCTCTCGACTGCACCAGAGCCCCTCTGTTCTCCCCGCCGGTGAGTGAAAATTGGTCGACGGAAACCATGCAGTGGGTGACCGGAAATCGCCCGATCCTGATCAGGGGCTCTCTATCCATGCCTGCAAACGGTCTCTACGGTGAGTCGACGATCCGCTATATCGCTCTGATCCCACAGCGGAATTGCGTTCTCACCCTTGGCCAGGAGGCGAGTATGACGGGCAGTTCACGTACGGACACCGGGGCCGCGCACCTCGCGGACCGTGTCATCCTCACCATCGCGGGCACCGGCGAGGCCGGTTCACGAGGAGACGGCGGCCCGGCCGTCCGGGCGGCGCTGAACCAGCCCCGGGCCCTGGCGGTCGACGCGTCGGGCGCCCTGTACGTCGCCGAGTGGAAGGGGCACCGGGTGCGCAGGATCGCACCGGACGGCTCCATCGCCACCGTCGCGGGAACCGGCGAACCGGGGTACGGCGGGGACGGCGGCCCGGCCACCCGGGCGGCGCTCAACGAGCCCGGGGGCCTGGTCTGTGACGCCGCGGGACATCTGTACGTCGCCGATTACTGGAACCACCGGGTGCGCAGGATCGCACCGGACGGCTCCATCACCACCGTCGCGGGAACCGGCGAGCCCGGGTACGGCGGAGACGGCGGCCCGGCCGTCCGAGCGGCGCTCAACGAACCCAGGGGGCTGGCCCTGGACGGCGCGGGAACGCTCTATGTGGCCGAGTGGAAGGGCCACCGGGTCCGCGCCATCAGCCCCGACGGCCGTATCACCACCGTCGCGGGCACCGGCGAACCCGGCTCCGGGCCCGATGGCGTACGGGCCGTCGACAGCGACCTGCACCACCCCATCGACCTCGTCACCGACGCCGCGGGCCGCCTGTACATCGCCGACTGCTGGTCGAACCGGGTGCGCGTGGTCTCGCCCGAAGGCCTGATCACCACCGTGGCGGGAACCGGGAAGCCCGGCTACGGAGCCGGTGAACTGCCAGCCGCCGAGAGCCCGCTCCACCAGCCACGCGGCGTCGACCTGGACGGCGAGGGCAATCTCTACGTGGCCGATTCCCTCAACGAGTGCGTCCGCGTCGTCCTGCCCGACGGGAGCATCACGACGGTGGCCGGCGGGCCTCCCGGTGAGGACCGGGAGCGTGGCCCGGCCGCCGGAGCGCTGCTGCGGTATCCGAGGGCCGTGCGCGTGACTCGGGGCGGCGACCTCCTCATCGCCGAGACCGACCGCCACCGGGTCCGCAAAGTCACCGCGCCCCACTGACACCACTGACACCACTGACACCACTGACACCACTGACGCCGCGGCCTGCCGGTCGAGATACGAATGCCCCATGAGACGGCTCCTTATGGTGGAGCGCACCGCGCCCGCCGAACGGAGGCCGACCCTCCGGGCACCCGGCGGCACATTGCGGTCGCGAACAAGCCTTGCTCCCTCCAGTCTCTCTCCCGTAACTCCGTCAACTCGCGGATGAATCAATACGGGTTAACAAGTGGGACAGTACGAAGAGCGAGCCGTCACCGGTCGCGTACCGGCGGAACGGCGACACCTGTGGGCCGTTGGAAGAGCGCACCGGAATTGCGGTGCGGCAGATCGACGATCCGCAGCAGCTCGAACCCCTGGTTCAGGTAGTAGCGGTGCAGCAGGTGGTTGGACTTCCACGCCTCCAGCCTGAGCCAGGGCTTCTCCCCCCGCGCCGCCAGCCGGCCCGCCCATTTCAGCAACTGCGCGCCCACCGACTGCCCGGCGGCCACTCTGCTCACCACCAGGTCGTGGACGTACAGAGCCGAATCGGGTTCGTCGTCCGCCCACCATTCGAGGTCGGCCTGCCGCTCCACGGTCACCGTCCCCACCAGCCGCCCGTCCCGGAAGGCGAGATGGCAGTCGCCGGCGAGGATGGCCCCCTCCATGCGCCACCGCCGGGGCGGGTACTGCCACTGGTCGATCCCCTGCGCGGCGAGCCAGCGGCTCGCCTCCAGCCAGAGGCCCTCCACGCGGTCCAGTTCGTCGTGGCGTGCGGGGCGGATCCGCAAGTCACTCATGACACACCCTCCTCGGCAGCGGCGCCGAGGCGGTGCAGGGCCACGGCCGCGTGACAGGCGATCCCGGCCGCGAGAGCGTCCTCGTCGATGTCCGCCCGGTCGGAGTGCAGGGCGGGAGCGTGCCCGGTTTCGAGGCCGGGCGGACACGCGCCCAGAAAGGCGAGGGCGCCGGGCACCGCGTCGAGGACGTAGGAGAAGTCCTCGGCGGTCATCGCCGGAGCGGGCAGTACGTGGACGTGCTCGGCGCCGAGCACCCGGGCCGCCGTACGCAGCACGAAGTCGGTGAACGCCGGGTCGTTGCGGGTCACCGGATACCCCTGTTCGATCGAGACTTCCGCCGTCGCTCCATGGGCCTCGGCCACGCCTCGGGCGACCCGGGCGACCGTCTCGTGCATCTGTGCGCGTGTCTCGTGCGACAAGGTGCGCAGGGTCCCCGCGAGTTCGGCCGTCTCCGGGATGATGCCGGGCAGCGTGCCCGCGGAGAGGGTGCTGACCGTGAGGACGGCCGGGTCGCCGACGCCGACCGTCCTGGTCACCGCCGTCTGCAGGGCGAGGACGACTTCGCAGGCCACGGGGACGGGATCGCACGCCGTGTGCGGTGAGGAGGCGTGCCCGCCACGGCCTCGGACGACGATGCGCAGCTTGTCGGAGGCGGCCATCTGCGGTCCGGGACGCAGCCACAGACTGCCGCTCGGCAGCCCCGGCATGACGTGCAGGGCGAACGCGGCGTCCACCTCGCGGCCGTCCACGGCGAGCAGGCCCTCGTCGATCATGTGGCGGGCGCCGTGGTGGCCCTCCTCGCCGGGCTGGAACATGAAGACCACGCGTCCGGCGAGGTCGTCGCGGCGCGCGGCGAGCAGCCGGGCCGCGGCGATCAGCATGGCCGTGTGGGCGTCGTGCCCGCAGGCGTGCATGGCGCCGGGGACCCGGGAGGCGAACACACGGCCGGTGGCCTCGGTCAGGGGCAGGGCGTCCATGTCCGCGCGGAGCAGGACCACCGGGCCCTCACGCGGGCCGTCGAGCGTCGCGGTCACCGAGGAGAGCCGCCGGCCGGTGCGCACGTCCAGGCCCAGCCCGTCCAGCGCCTCCAGGATGAGCCGCTGGGTCTGCGGCAGGTGCAGGCCGATCTCCGGCAGGGCGTGCAGGGAACGGCGTAATGCCACGGCGCCGGGCAGGTACCGCCGGGCCTCGTCCAGGGTCACGTCACCGCTTCGCATGAGCGACTCTCCTCCACGACGACAACGCCGGGGCCACAACAGTAGGCAAACCGCCAGGCTCCCAGGCAGATGGCCTCTCCGCCGAAGTCCGCGTTTCGGTCAGCGTGTTGCCGTCAGGCGTTGTCCTGTTCGCGCTCCTGTCCGAGGCGCGGGGCGCTGGCATGCTCGATGGCTCATCCATCGAGCCGCGTGAAGGAGCGAGGGACGGCCATGACCGAGTCGGGCGCGGAGAAGTCGGGTGCGGAGAACGGGACGGCACCACGGGCCCCCTGGCAGTGGCCGGAGGAGGAGTGGCGCGGGCACGTCGAGCGGGTGCGCGCCGGGCGTGGCCTCAAGCCGGCCCGGTGGCCGCAGGGCGCCAGGGCCGCCGTGGCGTTCTCCTTCGACCCCGACCACGAGACGATTCCGCTGCGGGACGCGGAGGTGATGCCGGGGAAGCTGTCGCAGGGCGAGTACGGGGCCCGGGTGGGCGTTCCGCGTATCCTCCGGCTGCTCGAACGGTACGCCGTGCCCGCGACGTTCTTCATGCCGGCCGTCTCCGCGCTCCTTCGCCCCGGGGAGGCCCGGGGTTACGTGGAGAGCGGTCACGAGGTCGCCATCCACGGCTGGATCCACGAGCGGAACATGGAACTCGGCCGCCGGGACGAACGGGAGCTGGCCTTCCGCTGCGCGGACGTTCTCGAACGGATCACCGGGCAGCGGCCGGTGGGCATCCGCACGCCTTCCTGGGACTTCAGCGAGCACACGCTGGACATCACCCTCGAACTCGGCCTGTCGTACGACTCCTCCCTGATGGCCGATGACGACCCGTACGAGATCCTCTCCTACGGGAAGCCGACGGGGCTCGTGGAGATACCGCCCGAGTGGATCCGGGACGACGCCGTCTACTTCAACATGGACCGCTACAGCGCCGTACGCCCGTACACGGTGCCGCGCCACGTACTGGGCCTGTGGCAGGACGAGTTCGACGCCGCCTACGCCGAGGGCGGGCTTTTCGAGATCACCATGCACCCGCACGTCATCGGCCACCGGTCACGGGCCGTCGTACTGGAGCAGCTGCTGGAGCACGTCTGCGGGCGCGAGGACGTCTGGTACGCGACGCACGCGCAGGTCGCCGACCACGTACGGCGGGAGGCGGCGCTCGGTGACGGCCTCCCCGCCGCCTGACCGGTTTCGCCCTGCGGCTCACCCGCGCGCGCACTGGTCCAGCATCGCCAAGGCCTTCGCCGTCGAGACGGGTCCGGGCGCCGACCACGCGGCCCGGCACGCCGCCCACAAGGCGTCCCCGGGGTCCCCTCGCCCGGTCAGCGTCAGTTCGCGGTCGCGCACACCGCCCCGCCAGCCACCGCACCGGTAACCACCGGCGTCCTCCTCGACGCGGCGCGCGGGAGCGAGCAGTCCGCGCAGGTCGGCCGCCATATGGGTGGGGCGTTGCGGCTCGGGGGCGGTGAGCAGTTCCCGCGGGGTGGTGGCGCCGGTGAGCACCAGCAGGCTGTCGAACCCCGCGCTTCGCGCACCCTGCACATCGGTGTCAAGGCGGTCGCCGACCATCAGGGGGCGCCGGGCGCCGGTGCGGGCCGCGCCCTCCCGCAGCAGCGCGGCGGACGGTTTGCCCGCGACCATGGGGGTGGCGCCGGTGGCGGCCCGCACCACGTCGGCGAGAGCGCCGTTGCCCGGGGCAGTGCCCCGGTGCGTGGGCGCGTTCGGGTCGGCGTTGGTGACGATCCAGGGCACCCCGCGCCCCACGGCGTACGACGCCTCGGCCAGTTCGCGCCAGCTGACGCTCGGCGCGAAGCCCTGGACGACGCAGTCGGGCTCGTCGTCCGCCGAACGGACGGGCTCCAGGCCGTGCGCCCGCAACGCGGCCAGCAGCGCCTCGCCCCCGATGGCGAGCACCCGCACGACCGGTGGCCGCAGCTCCGCGGCGAGGCGGGCGGCGGCCTGGGCCGAGGTCACGACGTCGTCCTCCGCCGCCGGCAGACCGAGCCGGCGCAGGTGCTCGCAGACCGCCAGGGGCGTTCGGTAGCCGTTGTTCGTGACGTAGGCCAGGCGCATGCCGAGCGCCTCGGCGCGGGCGAGCGAGGGCGCGGCGTGTTCCACCGCGTACGGACCCACGTAGACGACGCCGTCGAGATCGAGGAGCGCGGTGTCGTACGCCTGTGCCAGTAGGAGGGGGAGTGGTTCGTCGTCCACGGCCAACTGCCGCGTCATCGCACCGTCCTGGATCAGTCGGAGACCGCTCGGCAGGCGCCATCATGACAAGGGCGGACAACGCGCACAATGGCCCGGAGTGGGGGGAACGGGCGCGGGATCAGCCGAAGGCCATGACGTAGGCGAGGACGATCGCCAGACAGAAGAGCGGATAGTAGATACGGAAGGCGATGTTCAGCTTGCGCCAGCCGACGAGGTTGTTCTGCGCGGCCAGCCTGCCGCTGAGCAGGGCGGCGAGGACACAGGTGCCGGCCAGGAAGATGAAGGCGTAGTACCCCCACTCGATGGCCACGGTGTACTCCACGTCCGGCAGTGAGCCGGTGACGGCGGTCAGCAGGACGGCCGCGCTCAGGATGGCCGTGATGCCCATGGAGATCCGGCTGCCGATGTACCGCTTCTCCCGGGCGAAGAACAGCGAGGCGTAGGTGACGAGGGCGAGCAGCACCAGAGGCAGCATGTTCTTGAGGAGAAATGACCCGAGGTCGCGTTCGATGGTCACCTGAGCCACGTACTGCCCGTAGTAGATGCCGGGCGTCTCCTCGGTCACGGCCGGGTCGCCCAGTGCGGCGGTGCTCCCCACGGTGGCCTTGTACAGATCGAGGCTGGTCGACTTCCACCCGGAGAGCCGGTCGATGGAGGAGTTGACGTCGCTGCCGCTGCGCAGGGCCTCCGCCTGGTCCTGTTCCAGCACCTTGCGGTCGCCGACGTAGACGACGTGCGAGGCGGAGTGCTTCCGGTTCTGCAGGGCGATGGTCAAGTACTGGCGGTCGAAGGGGAAGTGGTGGAAGTCGAGTGACGCCTTGAAGGTTCCGCTGACCCGGTAGAGGCGGTACTTGACCCCGTCGCGCTCGGAGGAGCGGACCGCGGGGCCCAGGGTGACGTCCGAGCCCGCCGCGTTGACGAAGTCGACGGCTGTCGCGTCGTCGCTGCCGCGGTAGCGGAACCACAGGAAGAAGTCCGCCTCGAAGGTCTCCGCCTCGGTGTCCAGCGCGCTGACCTCGTTGAAGTTGAACCCCGTGGTCACGATCTGCTGGCGGACGAGCACCTGGCCCGCGACGCGCACCGATCTGTCGGCCGCGATCTCCGTCGCCGCGTCGAGGTCCTTCGCCGTGTCGGAGGGCATCAGCTGGATGGGCGCGGAGGCCACCTTGCCTCCCCGGACGACGCCCATGGTCACCGGCTGCGGCAGAGAGCGGGAGGCGTCGAAGTACATCAGCCCGTGCAGACACTTCACGCCCCGCTCCGGGCCGTTCATCGCCTCCAGACTCCGGCGCACGGCCTCCCGGTCCTGCCTGCCGGGGTTGTCCGTGGAGACACCGGAGCGTTTCAGGGCCTCGACGGCCACGTCGATGGACGTCTGGGCCGCCATGGCCTGCCAGGACGGCAGGGAGCCGTTGACGTCACGGAACGAATCGGCCCACCTCAGGGCCTCGCCGCTGAGGCTGTCGGCCATCAGGGGAGAGCTGAGGTACAGGTCACCGGTGAGCGATCCCGCCTTCTTCTTCTCCTGGGGGGAGTCGCGCAGCTTGGCGACGAAGGAGTCATTGCTCAGCGCGTCACCGCCGACGACGGTGCCGCGCACCCCCTTGTCCCGCAGGGCCGTCAAAGTCCGCTCGGCGGCGTCCTCGTGCATGGCGAGCACGACCGGACCGGCCGAACCGTCCCGCGCCACCGTGGCGACCGCCTTGTCGATGCGTGCGCCGAGCCCGGGCTCGGCGGCGTCGCCGATGCTCACGGTGTGCCGCACGCGCCCCACCCCGGCGAACGCCTGCCGGAAACCGTCGGCCAGGGTGCGTCCGTAGTCGGTGTCGGTGTGGATCACCGACGCGGTCCGTGCCTTCTCGACGCTGTTCAGATATCCGGCGACGAAAGCGCCCTGGTAGCGGTTGGTGAAGGTGGTCCTGAAGAACCAGCGGTTGTCCTCGGTGATGGCGTCCGCGGTCGCCGTGGGCGTGATCGCCGCGATACCGGCCGCCGCGTACACCGGTCCGGCCGCGATCGCCGTACGGCTGACGGTGTGGCCGACGACCAGCGCCGCCCGCCCGTCGTCGACGATCTCCTCGGCGACCCGGCGGGCCGCTTCCGGGTCGTCCTCGTCGTCGTGGACGAGCAGGCGCACGGGGTGGCCCGCGACACCGCCGTTGCCGTTGATCTGGTCGACGTGGAACCTCGTGCCCCGGAGCACCGCCTGACCGCGCTCGGCCCCCGGCCCGCTCAGACCGGCCACCACGGCCACGTGCACCGGCGCGGGCTCGTCCGCCGTCACCCGGACCGCCAGCACGACGAGCGCCGCGACCACCGCGACGGCCACGGCCGCGATCCCCGCGCGCAGGGCGTGACGGCGCCAGACGGACCTCTCCGGAGTGGGCTCGGGAGGCGGCGGCGGGTCCGCGAAGTCCTCGACCTCGGGCGGCGGGGCGGACGTCACCTTGCGCAGCCGCCGCAGACGGGCGTGCGCCTGGCTCTCGGGGTTCGCCTCCACCGCCTGCTCCAGGCAGTACTTGCGGTGGCCGTCGTCGACGACGAGCCATGCCAGCCACAGCCACGCCGGTTCGTACGAGGGGTCGGCCAGCAGAGCCTTCCTCAGCAGACCTCGGGCCTCGTCGTCGCGTCCCTGCTTCGCGGCGCGCACCGCCTCGCGGGTACGGACGGGAGCGAGCAGCTCGTCATCGGCCACAGTGCTCTCTCCTCGTCGCTCTCTCCTCGTCACCGGCGCGGCCTGGTGACCTCATGTTCGATGCGACCCCCTCGGGGTGGCCCGCCGGGCCGGTCCGTCCGGGTGAGTCGGCGGGAGCGGCACACCTGAGTGCCGGGAGCGGCACACCTCTGTGATCCGTTGGCATTCCCGCAGCTCGGGGCCGAGGGAGAGAGGTGGGCCATTGGCACAGTCAGATCACGTCCGGTTGAGCCATGGGGCGTACGGATGGTGTGATGGGTCCGTCGATGGCGCTGCGGGTTTCCGCGGCGCCTTTTTCATGCGGACATATGGGACAGCTCAGGGAAGGGGCGGGAAAGCCGTGCTGAAGAGGATGTTCGTGGCGCCGGATCCGGGGCGGACGCGGTTGCGCTTCGCGTCGCGGGCCGTCCTCGGCATCGCGCTGGCCGTGGCCGTGTGCGGCCTGGCCGGGCATTCGCTGGTGGCGGCGATCACCGGCGGGCTCGCCGCGCTGCTCGCCCTCTTCACCGTGACCGACTCGACCGTACGCGCCCAGGTGGCCACCACCGCTCTCCTCCCGGTCGTCGGCTTTCCGGTGCTCGCTCTCGCCGCCGGGCTGCACGACGTGCCCGTCGCACGGGACGTCGCCTTCCTCGCCGTCATGGGCGCCGGGGTCTACGCGCGCCGGTGGGGCCCGCGCGGGCACTCGCTGGGCGTCTTCGCGTTCATGATGTTCTTCGCCACGCAGTTCCTGCACACGGTCCCCGCCCAGCTCCCCGAGCTGTACGCCGCCGTCCTGCTGTCGCTGTGCGCCTCCTCGGCCGTGCGGTTCGGCGCCTGGTGCTACGAGCGCCGGCTGCCGCCCCCCGTCATCCCCGCCGCGCCCGCCGGCACCGGCCTCGCCCGCACCACCACGCGCCAGGCGATCCAGGCCGCCACCGGCGGCGCCTTCGCGCTCGCCGTGGGCCAGGTGCTCTCCGACGAGCGGTGGTACTGGGCCGTCGGCGCCACCTGGTGGGTCTTCGTGAACACCGCGTCCAGCGGCGAGACCCTGGTCCGCGGCTTCCGCAGGGTGCTCGGCACCGTGATCGGCATCGGCATCGGCCTCGTCGTCGCCGTCCCGCTGCACGGCGCGCCCGTACCCTCGGCGATCATCGTCGCGGTCAGCGTCTTCGGGATCTTCTACACGGCGGCCGTCTCCTATACGTGGATGATGCTCGCCGTCACGGTGATGGCCGGCGTCCTCTACGGCCTCCTCGGCGTCCTCGACCCGGCCCTGCTCGCCCTGCGCGTCGCCGAGACCGGCGTCGGGGCGCTCGGCGCCGCGCTCGCCGTCCTCCTCGTCCTGCCCGTCACCACCCACGCCACCACCCACGCCTGGATCCAGCGCGCCCTGCGGTGCGTGCACACCTGCACGGCGGAGGCCGCCGCACGCCTCGCGGGCTCCGAGACGGCCGACCCCGCGCCCCGCGTTGCCGAGCTGGAACAGCTCCTGGGGAAGGTACGGCTCTCCCTCGCCCCGCTCGTCCACCCGCTCAGCCCCCTGCGCGCCCGCAAGGAACGGGCCCGCCAGGTGCTCCTGCTCCTCGACGACTGCGCCCGCCAGGTCCGCGGCCTCGCCTCCATCGCCGCGGACCCCGAGGCGTCCCACGACGACCGGCTCGCCGCCGCCTGCTGGCGTGTGGAGGCCGCGGTGGAGGCGCTGACGGCCCCGGCGCAGGGCGCCCGGGACCGGGCGCTGCGGCCCGCCACCGTGCCGCAGGGCGCCGTGGTCGAGCCCGCGCTCGCCCATCTGCACGGCCTGGAGAAGGCCCTCGCGGAGCTGGCGGACCCCCTGCACAGCCCGACCCGCACTCCGCTGATCGGGGCCTGAGCGCCACCCGGCGAGTGCGTCGGGACATGAGAAGACCCCGGCTGGACGGGGGAGACCAGCCGGGGTCGTCGGAGGTGGCACGCGGAGGGCGGTCGCCTCTCGGCGAAAGGCTCCATGGGGCTTCAGCCGAACGATCGTCCCCATGGGCTATAGGTGAGGCCCGGGGACACTGTCCCCTCCGCAGCCACACCTGTACGAACGGCCGAGCGCACCCGATTGTTCCGCCCGGCCGCTCGACGCCCGCGTGACCTGTGCCACGGCGACCCCGGCCCACAAGTCCGGCGCCCGATGCCCGATGCCCGGCGCCCGCCACCCCCGCTTGGTCTAGACCCCCTGCTAGCGTCGGCCGCACGAGCGCCGCCACGGACGCGCCGCTCCGGTCGAGAGGGGACAGCAGTGGGCGACGGCAACCGCGCCGGACGGGCGTACATCGGATCCTTCACCGCCGCCGGGGGCCTCGGTGTCCTCACCGCGGCCGTCGACGAGGACACCGGCGCGCTCACCGTCCTCGGCGCCACGGACGCGGTCGCCGACCCGTCCTACCTCGCCCTCTCGCCCACCGGCGACACGCTCTACGCGGTCAGCGAGACCTCGGACGGCGCCCTCGCCGCGTACCGCCTGGACGGGGACAAGCCGAAACTCGCCGGCCGCCCCGTGCCGGTCGGCTCGGCACCCACCCACCTCGCCCTCCACGACGGCCACGTCCTCACCGCCAACTACCGCTCGGGCAGCGTCACCGCCGTCCCGCTGCGCGCCGACGGCAGCCTCGCCGCCCCGGCGGGCGAGCTGCGGCACACCGGCTCAGGACCGCACCCGCAGCGCCAGCAGGGCCCGCACGCCCACCAGGTGGTGGCGGACCCGAGCGGCCGCTGGGCCGTCAGCGTGGACCTCGGCACGGACTCCGTACGCGTGTGCGTGCTCGGGGACGGCGGGCTCACGCTCCACCGCGAGGTGGCGCTGCGCCCCGGCTCCGGGCCACGGCACCTGGCCTTCCACCCGCGCGGCGACCGCGCGTACGTCCTCAACGAGCTGACCCCCACCCTCACCGTCTGCGCCTGGGACGCCGACGACGGCACGCTCAAGCCGCTCAGCGAGGTCGCCGTCCTCGCCGACGCCCCGGACGGCGACATCTTCCCCTCGGAGGTCGTCGTGGCGCCCGACGGGCGCTTCCTGTGGACCGCCACGCGCGGCGCGGACGTCATCTCGGTCCTCGCGCTCGACGAGGCGGGCGACGGGCCGCGGCTGGCGGCCACGGTGCCGTGCGGCGGGCACTGGCCGCGTGACCTGGCCATCGATCCCTCGGGGCGGCATCTGTACGCCGCCAATGAGCGCTCCGGCGACGTCACCTGGTTCACGATCGACCCCGGCACGGGGATCCCGCGCAAGTCCGGCTCGATCAAGGCACCGGCCGCCTCCTGCGTGATCTTCAACTGAGGCGGCCCCCACGGGTACGTACGCGAACGGTACGTACGCGAATGGGCCCGCCCCCACATCGGGGCGGGCCCATCGGCGTACGGACGAAAGTGGCTCAGTGCACCGGCGCGCCCGAGGGCTGCTGCGGGGTGATGCCGAGCGTCGTCGTGTACTTGGAGAGCGCCAGCTTGCCGATGGCCGGGTAGGGGCCGAGCGGCTCGGCGACCGAGCAGCCCGCGTCCTTCGCGGCCGCGTCGAGCAGGCCCGCGTCCAGCTCGGGGCCGATCAGGTAAGGGGCGAGCGCCAGCTGGGCCGAGCCCGAACCGCGCAGCTGCTCGGCGGTGGCCGCGATGGCGCCCTCCTCGTCGAGCGCGGCGGCCATCACCGGCACCGCGAGACGCGCGGCGAGCAGCATGCCGGTGATCCCGGCGGCCTGCACCGCCTCCTCGCCGCCGACCGTGGCGAGGACGATGCCGTCCGCCGCGGTGGCCACGGTGAACAGACGGGCGCGGTCGGCGCGGGCGAGCCCGGCCTCCGAGAGGCGCACGTGCAGGGCCTCGGCGAGCAGCGGGTGCGGGCCGAGCACATCGGTCAGCTCGGCGGCGGCACGGCTCTCCACGACGGCCTGGCGGATGCGGCGCATCAGCGCGCCGTCGGGGCCCGCGAGCAGCGGCACGACCACGGCGACGGGGCCGTCGGGCTCGGCCACCTCGGCACCGGCGGCGCGGGCACGCTCGACGCGGGCGGCGCGCTCGGCGCTCGCGTGCGCGAGCACGGAGCTGAGCGAGGGGAACTCGGGGAAGGACGTGACGGTGGCGTCCTCCTCACCGTCGACGTAACCGATTCTGGCGTCGAGGCCGGGCAGCTCGGAGCGGGCGATGCTCACGACTTCCTCGGCGAGGCTGCGCGTGGTGGTGCTGGGGGCGCCCGGCACGGCGAGAACCAGTGCGGGCGCGCCCTCAGGAGCCGCGACGGGCTCCGGACGGCGGTGCCGGCCCGGCTGACGGGGGCGCGGCATTCGTACGGGCAGGCCGGATGCGGGCCCAGTGGGGGAGCTCATGCGCCCGCATGCTACTGGCTTGCGGAGCCCCGCTGTTCGGGGAGGGTACGGGTGGACGGTATAAGTCCGTTTTTGTCTGATGAGTTACGTAGAGGTCAACTGTCGGCTTCTCCGTGGACGGAGAGCAGGCCTGTGTCGAGCGGCAGCCGCAGCCGGCCCTCGGCGATGTCAACGGCCATGCGCAGGGCCCCGGCCAGCGGATCACCGGCCGCGGGAACCATCCGCGCGTGCGGCAGTTGACCGGCCAGCTCCTCGCGCAGCGGGGCGAGCAGCGGCTCGCCCATCTTGAACAGGCCGCCGGTGAGGGCGACTTCGCACATACCGGACGACGGGCAGACGGCCGCCGCCGACTCGGCGATATGGCGTGCCGCGTCCCGCAGGATGCCGGACGCCACGGCGTCCCGCGCCGCGCAGTCGGCCACCTCCGGCGCGAAGGAGGCGAGGAGCGCGGGCCGGTCGGCGCGGGGATAGAGCTGCCCCGGCAGCCCTGCCGGGGGGCCGAACAGCTTCTCCGCGCGCGCCAGGAGCGCCGGGGAACCGCCCCGCCTGCCGTCGTGCGCCCGCATCGCCGCTTCGAGCCCCGCGCGGCCGATCCAGGCGCCGCCGCCGCAGTCCCCGAGCAGATGGCCCCACCCGTCGGCGCGACGCCAGGCGGTGAGGTCCGTGCCGATCGCGATCATGCCGGTGCCTCCGGCGACGACCGCTCCGGGGCGCTCGCCGAGCGCGCCCGCGTACCCGGTGACGGCGTCGGCGGCGAGCGCCAGGCGCCGTACGCCGAGGCTCTCTTCGAGCGCGCCCGGCAGCTCGGCGCGCAGGTCCTCACCGAGGGTCGCCATCCCCGTCGCGCCGATGGCGACGGCCGCGATCCGCCCGCCGCCCGCCCGCTCCAGCAACGCCTTCGCCAGGGGCAGGACGCACTCCATGAAGTGCCCGGCATCGATGCCACGCGCCCCGGTGCGCACCGGCTCCCGGGAGCGCACCGGCTCCGTGGCGCGGACCTGTTCCGTGGAGCGGCCCGGCTCCGACGAGAGCGCCTGCTCCCGGCGGGGCGTGCCGTCCGCCGGGGCGAGCGCGGCCCGCAGTCCCGAGCCCCCCGAGTCGACGCCGAGCGCCCACACCGCACCGGCCGGCGCCCGCGCCGAGCCGGTCACGGAAGCCGCCAGTCCACCGGCTGCGCCCCCTGCCGCACCAGCAGGTCGTTGGCCCGGCTGAAGGGGCGCGAGCCGAAGAAGCCGCGGTCCGCCGACATGGGGGAGGGGTGCGAGGACTCCACCGACGGCAACTGCCCGAGCAGCGGCCGCAGATTGCGCGCGTCCCGCCCCCACAGGATCGACACCAGCGGCTTCCCGCGCGCCGCCAGCGCCCGGATCGCCTGCTCGGTGACCTCTTCCCAGCCCTTGCCGCGGTGCGCGGCGGGCTTGCGCGGGGCCGTGGTGAGCGCCCTGTTCAGGAGCAGGACGCCCTGCTGGGTCCAGGGTGTGAGGTCGCCGTTGGAGGGCGGGGGCAGGCCCAGGTCGGTGTGCAGCTCGCGGTAGATGTTGAGGAGGCTGCCGGGCAGCGGCCGCACGTCGGGGGCGACCGAGAACGAGAGCCCCACCGCGTGTCCGGGCGTGGGGTAGGGGTCCTGGCCGACGATCAGGACGCGGACGTCGTCGAAGGGCTGCTGGAACGCACGCAGCACGTTCGCTCCCGCCGGGAGGTAGGTGCGTCCCGCGGCGATCTCCGCGCGCAGGAACTCCCCCATCCCGGCGATCCGTTCGGCCACCGGCTCCAGGGCCTTGGCCCAGCCGGCTTCGACGATCTCATGCAAGGGTCGTGGTGCCACGGCGTCACCCTACTGCCGTAACGGCGGCGCCGATCAACCGATGGCCGCGGCCCGCACGCACAGCACGTCCGGCAGGTGCGAGGCGAGCAGCCGCCAGCTGTCGCCGTCGTCCGCCGAGGCGTACACCTCGCCGTTGCGATTGCCGAAGTAGAGGCCCGCCGGGTCGTTGTCGTCGCTGCACATGGCGTCCCGCAGCACCGTGCCGTAGTGGTCCTCCTGGGGCAGGCCCGCGCTCAGCGGCTGCCAGCTCTTGCCCGCGTCCGCCGTGCGGTAGACGCGGCAGCGGCGGTCGGCGGGGACCCGGTCGCTGTCCGCGGTGATCGGGAAGACGTACGCCGTGCCGCCGCGGTGCGGGTGGGCGACCGCGGCGAAGCCGAAGTCGGAGGGCAGGCCACCGCCGATGTCCGTCCAGTGCGCGCCCGCGTCGTCGCTGCGGTACACCCCCCAGTGGTTCTGCAGATACAGCCGGTCCGGGTCGGCCGCGTCCCGCGCGACCTTGTGCACGCACTGCCCGAACTCGGGGTTCGGCTCCGGCAGGAACACCGCGGAGACGCCGCTGTTCGACGGGGCCCAGCTCTCGCCGCCGTCGAGCGTGCGGAACACCCCGGCGGTGGAGACCGCGACCGTCACCGCGCGGGCGTCGCGGGCGTCGGTCAGGACGGTGTGCAGCCCCTCGCCGCCCCCGCCCGGCACCCACTTGGAGCGCGTGGGGTGCTCCCAGAGCGGACGCACGAGCGCGAAGCTCTCGCCGCGGTCCTCCGAGCGGTACAGCGCGGCCGGTTCCGTGCCCGCGTACACCACGTCCGGTTCGGCGGCCGACGGGTGCAGCTGCCACACCCGCTCCAGCGACGCCCCGGTGTCCTTGGGGAACTTCACGGCGGGCTTGGCGGGCTCCGCCCAGGTCCGGCCGAGGTCGTCGGAGTGGAAGACGGACGGGCCCCAGTGCGCGCTGTCGCCGCCGACGAGCAGGCGCGGCGTGCGGCCCCGGGTGTCGATCGCGACGGAGTACACCGCCTGGGCGTTGAAGTACGGACTGTCGTCGAACTCCCAGGCGCCCTCGCGCCTGCGGCCGATGAACAGGCCCTTGCGGGTGCCTACGGTGAGCAGAACATCGGCCATGGCGGCCACCTCCGGGACGTCGTTGTCTCAGGCTTTTGCCAGTCTGCACCCCACCACTGACAGTCACCCTCCGGAGTGGCGTTCCCGCAGGTCACCGCCGTGT
>NZ_WMBF01000627.1:0-3230 GCF_019400875.1 Streptomyces anatolicus
CCTCAGTACCGCCCCCCTCCGTACCGGCCTCCGCCCCCTCCTCGCGCGGCCTCAGCGGCGGGGCCGTCGGCACCGGCGATCTGGTCTTCTTCGTCATGGCGGCCGCCGCCCCGCTGACGGTCATGGCGGGCGTGGCCCCGCTGGCCATCGGCATGGCGGGCCGGGCGGCGCCGCTCGGCTATCTGCTCTCGGGGCTGCTCCTGATCGTCTTCGCCGCCGGGTTCACGGCCATGAGCCGGTACGTGCGCAACGCCGGTGCCTTCTACGCGTACATAGGCAGGGGGCTCGGCCGTCCCGCCGGAGCCGGCTCCGCGTACGTCGCGCTCTTCTCGTACAACGCGATCGAGGTGGGACTGCTCGCCGCCTTCGGATGGTTCACGGAGGCGGGCTTCGATGATCTCACCGGGGCCCATGTGCCCTGGTGGGTCTGGGCGACGGGCGGACTGGTCGCCATCGGCGCGCTCGGCTACCTCAGGGTCACCCTCAGCGCCAAGGTCCTCGGCGTCGCCCTGGTCCTCGAAGTGCTGGTGCTGCTCGTCTTCGAAGCAGGCGTCCTCGCGCACGGCGGCGGCCCGCAGGGCGTCGACCTGGGGGCGCTGTCACCCGGCCATCTCGGTGCGTCCGGGGTGGGCGGCATGATCGTCCTCGCCATCGGCGCCTTCGTCGGCTTCGAGGCGACCGCGATCTACGCGGAGGAGGCGCGGCGACCGGAGAGGACCGTGCCGCGCGCCACCTACATCGCCGTGGCGTTCCTCGTGCTCTTCTACACCTTCACCGTCTGGATGATCATCAACGCGTACGGCTCCGACCGCGCCCAGGCGGTCGCGGAGGGAGAGGGCGGCGCCGACATGGTCTTCACCGCCACCGAGCGGTTCAGCGGGGCCTGGGCCGCCGACGCCATGCACGTACTGATCATCACCAGCGCCTTCGCGGCCACGCTCGCCTTCCACAACGGCGCCGCCCGCTACTTCTACGCGCTCGGCAGGGAAGGCCTGCTCCCGGCCCGCCTCGGCACGGTCTCCGCGAAGACCCGGGCACCGGCCGCGGCCGTGCTCACGCAGTCGGCCATCGCGCTCGCGGTGATCGCCGTGACGGTGATCAGCGGGGTCGATCCGTACACCGTCACGTTCCTGTGGACCAACGGCTCCGGCATCCTCGGCGTGATGCTGATGCAGGCGCTCGCCGCCCTCGCCGTGTACGGGTTCTTCCGCCGCGACCGGCGCGCGCTGCCGGCCTGGCGGGTGGTCGCCGCCCCACTGCTCGCCTGCGCGGGCCTCGCCGTCATGATCGTCCTGGTCTGCGCCCACCTCGATCTGCTCACCGGCGCCTCCACCGGTGTGAACGCGGCCCTGATCCTCCCGCTGCCGGTGCTGTTCGCCGTCGGTGCCGTGCTGGCGCTGCGCGTCAAGGCGCGCGATCCGGTGGCGTACGAGCGGCTGACGACGGTGGACGCCGAAAGCGTCTGAGGGGTGGCGGAGGGTGGCGGAGGCCCTGAGCAGGCGAGTAGGCGTAGGCGATTGAGCCAGCAAGGAGAAAGCGACAGCATGACCACCCTGGTCTTCCTCGGCACCACCCGCACCGGGAGCCACCCCCACCACGACACCACGGCGCTCGCCGTGCGCGAAGGCCGCGTCCTCGCGCTCGGCGACGAGGCCCGCGCCCTCGCCGCCACCGCCGACGAGGTCGTCGACATCGGGGACGGGCTGCTGATGGCCGCCTTCGGCGACGGCCACGCCCACCCGCTCTTCGGCGGCCTGGAGAGCTTCGGGCCGCAGATCAAGGAGCTTGCCTCCGTCGACGCGATCGTCTCCGAAGTCGGGCGATGGGCCGGGGAGCACCCGGAGGCCGAGTGGATCGTCGGCGCCTCCTACGACCCCGCGCTCGCGCCCGACGGGGAGTTCGACGCGCACTGGCTGGACGCGGCGGTACCCGACCGGCCCGTCGTGCTGCGCGCCCACGACTACCACACCGTGTGGTGCAACACCGAGGCGCTGCGCAGGGCCGGGGTGAGCGAGCGGACTCCGGAGCCGCGCCTCGGCTGGATCGTGCGCCGCCCCGACGGCACACCGCTCGGCACCTTGCGCGAGTGGCACGCCTGCGACCTCGTGCTCGACCAGGTCCCCTCGCGCGCCACGGACGACCTCGTCGAGGCGGTGCGCCGCGCCGGGCACGCGTACGCGCGCGCGGGCATCACCTGGGTCCAGGACGCCTGGGTCGAACCGGAGATGGCCGACGCCTATCTCGCCGCCGCCCGGCGCGACGCCCTGGCCTTCCGGGTCGACCTGGCCCAGCGCGCGGACCCCGACCGGTGGCGCGCGCAGCTCGGGCCGTTCGCCGGGACACGCGCGCGGGTGACCGCGGAGGGCGGCGAGCTGCTGAGCGCGCGGACGGTGAAGTTCTTCAGCGACGGCGTCATCGAGGGCGGCACGGCCGCCATGCTCGCCCCCTACCTGGACGCGCCGCACAGCTGCGGCATGCCCGTGTGGGAGCCTCGCGCGCTCGCCGAGGCCGTACGGGCCTTCGACGCCGCGGGCTTCCGGACGCACATCCACGCGATCGGCGACGCGGGCGTACGCGCCTCGCTCGACGCGATCGAGACGGCGATCCGCGCCAATCCCGCCTGGGACCGGCGCCCGGTGATCACCCACGTCCAGCTGGTCGACCCCGCCGACCTGCCCCGCTTCGCCGCACTCGGCGTCATCGCCAACTTCGAACCCCTCTGGGCGCAACCCGACCCGCTCCAGACCGAGCTGTCCATCCCGCGGATCGGCGCGCACCGCGCGGCCCTGCAGTACCCCATGGGCGAGCTGGCGCGGGACGGCGTGCGGCTCTCCTTCGGCAGCGACTGGCCCGTCAGCTCGCACATCCCCCTGGAAGGCATCCAAGTGGCCGTCACCAGGCGTACGTTCACGGGGGAGCCGGCAGAAGGCTGGCTCCCCCACCAGCGGCTCACCGTCGAGGAGGCGCTGACGGCGGCCACCGCCGGAGTCGCCCACCAGGCGGGCGCCGACGACCGGCTTCACCTCGCGCCTGGCGCCCCCGCCGACCTGGTCCTGCTCTCCGCCGACCCGCGCACCGTCGACCCGATGGCCATCCGCCACGCGCGCGTGCGGGGCACCTGGCTCGGAGGCCGCCCCACGTACCGGGCGACCTCCTGACATACCGGGCGGCCTTCTGAATGCGTGTTATATCCGCTATGTCCGCCGCTGAGCGGCGAAGCTTTCCCACCC
>NZ_WMBF01000628.1:0-3221 GCF_019400875.1 Streptomyces anatolicus
GTTCCCGCCCCCGCGCCTTCGCGGCAGCGATCCCCGCTCTGTGACCGTCATCACCGCCCAAATGTGATCTGCGATTTAGGGACCCACGCCCCACGGCGATAACCTGCGGGACGGACATGCCGCGTACTGGACTCCGTCCTACGCCTCCCTTGTGACAGCGCAGTCACGTTGCCCTCCGCGGCACGCCCACGCAGACAGCTGACACCAAAGCAGCGAGATCGCAGCGAGATCACGGATTAGGGACGGACGCGCGTGGACCTGTTCGAGTACCAGGCGAGGGACCTCTTCGCCAAGCACGGTGTACCGGTGCTGGCCGGTGAAGTCATCGACACGCCTGAGGCGGCGCGCGAGGCCACCGAGCGTCTTGGCGGCAAGTCGGTCGTCAAGGCGCAGGTGAAGGTCGGTGGCCGCGGCAAGGCCGGCGGCGTGAAGCTGGCGGCGAACCCGGACGAGGCCGTCGCTCGTGCGACGGACATCCTCGGCATGGACATCAAGGGCCACACGGTCCACAAGGTGATGATCGCCGAGCTGTCCCCGGAGATCGAGGCCGAGTACTACGTCTCGTACCTCCTCGACCGCACCAACCGCACCTTCCTCGCCATGGCGTCCGTACAGGGCGGCATGGACATCGAGGAGGTCGCCGAGAAGACCCCCGAGGCGCTTGCCAAGGTTCCGGTCGACTCCAACGAGGGTGTCACCATCGAGAAGGCCCGCGAGATCGTCGCGCAGGCGAAGTTCCCGGCCGACGTGGCCGAGGGTGTCGCCGAGGCCATGGTGACCCTGTGGGAGACCTTCGTCGCCGAGGACGCGCTCCTCGTCGAGGTCAACCCGCTGGTGAAGACCAAGGACGGCCGCATTCTGGCCCTGGACGGCAAGGTCTCGCTCGACGAGAACGCCGACTTCCGCCAGCCGGAGCACGAGGCGCTCGAGGACAAGGACGCAGCTAACCCGCTCGAAGCTGCTGCCAAGGCCAAGGGCCTCAACTACGTGAAGCTCGACGGCGAGGTCGGCATCATCGGCAACGGCGCGGGTCTCGTCATGAGCACCCTCGACGTCGTCGCGTACGCCGGTGAGGCGCACGGCGGCGTGAAGCCCGCCAACTTCCTCGACATCGGTGGCGGCGCCTCCGCCGAGGTCATGGCGAACGGCCTGGAGATCATCCTCGGCGACCCGGACGTCAAGTCCGTCTTCGTCAACGTCTTCGGTGGCATCACCGCGTGCGACGAGGTCGCCAACGGCATCGTGCAGGCCCTGGAACTGCTCGCCTCCAAGGGCGAGAAGGTCGAGAAGCCGCTGGTCGTGCGCCTCGACGGCAACAACGCGGAGCTGGGTCGCAAGATCCTGAGCGACGCCAACCACCCGCTCGTGCAGCGCGTGGACACCATGGACGGCGCGGCCGACAAGGCCGCCGAGCTCGCGGCTGCGAAGTAAGGGAAGAGGTTAAGACACCACCATGGCTATCTTCCTCAACAAGGACAGCAAGGTCATCGTCCAGGGCATGACCGGTGCCACGGGCATGAAGCACACCAAGCTCATGCTGGGCGACGGCACCAACATCGTCGGCGGCGTGAACCCGCGCAAGGCCGGCACGTCCGTCGACTTCGACGGCACCGAGGTCCCGGTCTTCGGCTCCGTCAAGGAGGCCATGGAGAAGACGGGCGCCAACGTCTCCGTCCTCTTCGTGCCGCCGGCCTTCTCCAAGGCCGCCGTCGTCGAGGCGATCGACGCCGAGATCCCCCTCGCCGTCGTCATCACCGAGGGCATCGCCGTCCACGACTCCGCCGCCTTCTGGGCGTACGCGAAGTCGAAGGGCAACAAGACCCGCATCATCGGCCCGAACTGCCCCGGTCTCATCACCCCGGGCCAGTCGAACGCCGGCATCATCCCGGGCGACATCACGAAGCCGGGCCGCATCGGCCTGGTCTCGAAGTCCGGCACGCTGACGTACCAGATGATGTACGAGCTGCGTGACATCGGCTTCTCGTCGGCCGTCGGCATCGGTGGCGACCCGGTCATCGGTACGACGCACATCGACGCCCTCGAGGCGTTCGAGGCCGACCCCGACACCGACCTGATCGTGATGATCGGTGAGATCGGCGGCGACGCCGAGGAGCGCGCGGCGGACTACATCAAGGCCAACGTGACCAAGCCGGTCGTCGGCTACGTCGCCGGCTTCACGGCGCCCGAGGGCAAGACGATGGGCCACGCCGGCGCCATCGTCTCCGGCTCCTCCGGCACGGCCGCCGCCAAGAAGGAGGCCCTTGAGGCTGCGGGCGTCAAGGTCGGCAAGACGCCGACCGAGACGGCGAAGCTGGCGCGAGCCATCCTGGCCGGCTGACCCAGCCTTCGAAAGCGGGCCCGCACCTCTTGTGAGGTGCGGGCCCGTTCTCGTTCCCCGGAGACGCCTCGCGCCAGGCGTTACTTCGGCCCGCCCCAGGCGCTACTTCGCCTGGGGGATGAGGCGGTGGGGGCCGCTCGGGACTTCCCCGCGGAGTTTCGCGCGCAGCTCCTCCTCCTCGTACGAGAGGGGGCCCGGGCCCATCAGGGGCGGTACGCCGGTGACGGCCCGGCCCGGGGCCTCCGGAGGCTCGTAGTGGGTCGGGGCCGTGCGCAGGGTCAGGGCCGTGGCGCCGATGATCAGGGTGGTGAAGGCAATGGCCGCGCGGGTCCAGACGCGGGCGCGGTGCTCGCCGGTGATCCTGACCCGTTCCGGTTTCGGCGGCCGGAGCTTCTCCGCGCCGCCCAGTGCGGCCAGGCGCCGGTGCAGCGTCTCGGGCTCCGCCAGGTCGGGCAGCCGCTCGGCGATGGCCTCGCGCGCGTACAGCAGGCGGTTGGCGGCGGTGGGCGTGCTCGCCTCCGTCTCGGCCGCGGTCTCGGGCAGGTCGAGGCCGACGCCGTCGTAGAGCAGCAGGGTGCGGCGCTGGGCGGGCGACAGGCTCAGGAGTACGTCGAGGAAGGCGCGGTCGGCCGGTTCGGCGGGCGGGGCGTCCGGGCGCCGCAGGGAGGGGCGGAAGCGGTGCCAGGGTGACATCGCGTACTCGTGCACGGCGGCCCGGACCCAGCCCCCGGGGTCGCGGTCCATGGCCACCTCGGGCCAGCGGTACCACGCCTGCTGAAAGGCGCGCTCCACCGCTTCCTGCGCCAGGGTGCGGCGCCCCGTGAGCACGTACGCCTGGCGGACCAGGGCGGGGGCCGTGTGGGCGCAGAGGGCGTCGAAGGCC
>NZ_WMBF01000629.1:0-3218 GCF_019400875.1 Streptomyces anatolicus
TTGACGGAGAGGGTCTTCTCGGGGTCGATGAGGTCGCCCGCGACCTTCAGGTGGGCGTCGACGGCCTCGCGGGCGATCAGCAGGTGCATGATCTCCGTGGAGCCCTCGAAGATGCGGTTGATGCGCAGGTCCCGCAGGATCTGCTCGGCCGGGACGGCGCGCTCGCCGCGGGCCGCGAGCGACTCGGCGGTCTCGAAGCCCCGGCCGCCGCGGATCTGGACCAGCTCGTCGGCCATCAGCCAGGCCATCTCGGAGCCGTACAGCTTGGCCAGCGCGGCCTCGATGCGGATGTCGTTGCGGTCCTCGTCGGCCATCTGCGAGGAGAGGTCGAGGACGGCTTCGAGCGCGAAGGTCGTCGCCGCGATGAAGGAGATCTTCGCGCCGACCGCCTCGTGGTGCGCGACGGGCTTGCCCCACTGCTCACGGGCGCCCGACCACTCGCGGGCGATCTTCAGACACCACTTGCCCGCGCCGACGCACATGGCGGGCAGGGAGAGCCTCCCGGTGTTGAGGGTGGTGAGGGCGATCTTCAGGCCCGCGCCCTCCGGGCCGATGCGGTTGGCGGCCGGGACGCGCACCTGGTGGAAGCGGGTCACGCCGTTCTCCAGGCCACGCAGGCCCATGAACGCGTTGCGGTTCTCGACGGTGACGCCCTCCGCGCCCGCCTCGACGACGAACGCCGTGATGCCGCCCTTGTGCCCCTCGGACCTCGGCACCCTGGCCATCACGACGAGCAGGTCCGCGACGACGCCGTTGGTGGTCCACAGCTTCACGCCGTCCAGTACGTACTCGTCGCCGTCGGGCACCGCGAGGGTGGCAAGGCGCGCCGGGTCCGAGCCGACGTCCGGCTCGGTCAGCAGGAACGCCGTGATGTCGGTGGTGGCGCAGCGCGGCAGGAAGGCGTCCTTCTGTTCCTGCGTGCCGAAGATCTTCAGCGGCTGCGGTACGCCGATCGACTGGTGCGCGGAGAGCAGCGCGCCGATCGCGGGGCTCGCGGAGCCGACGAGGGCGAGGGCCTTGTTGTAGTAGACCTGGGTGAGGCCGAGCCCGCCGTACTTCGTGTCGATCTTCATGCCGAGGGCGCCGAGTTCCTTGAGGCCCTTGATGGTCTCGTCGGGGATCCGTGCCTCGCGCTCGATGCGGGCCGAGTCGATCTTCGTCTCGCAGAAGTCGCGGAGCTTGGCCAGGAACTCCTCGCCGCGCAGGGCGTCCTCGGGCGGGGGCATGGGGTGCGGGTGGATCAGGTCGAGCCGGAAGCGGCCGAGGAAGAGTTCCTTGGCGAAGCTGGGTTTGCGCCAGTCCTGCTCGCGGGCGGCCTCGGCGACCTGCCGGGCCTCCCGTTCGCTCACGGACGGCTTGTCGGGGGTTGGTGCGGTCATGAGGAGCTCACCTCGCCGCGCAGAGGGGCCACCGGACCGATCGCCCGGCCTTGACCCGGTCGGTTACTGACTGAGCCTTCGGTTCCTTCGGTTCCTTCGGTTACTGACTGGTGCTACTGGATCGTTGGTACCCCATTCGTCCCCTGCCCACCAGTCCTCGCGCAGCGGTTGTACGAGAACGGCCGGAGCCCCCGCACAGTGGGCTCCGGCCGTTCGTCCTCGGGGGGACAGGGGCTGCTTACAGGGCGAGGCCCGTCAGCACCATGACCCGCTCGTAGGTGTAGTCCTCCATCGCGAAGCGGACGCCCTCGCGGCCGACGCCGGACTGCTTGACGCCGCCGTACGGCATCTGGTCGGCGCGGTAGGAGGGGGCGTCGCCGATGACCACGCCGCCGACCTCGAGGGCGCGGTGGGCGCGGAAGGCGGTCTGCAGGTCGTGCGTGAAGACGCCCGCCTGGAGGCCGTACTTCGAGTCGTTGACGGCGGCGAACGCCTCCGCCTCGCCGTTCACCTTCTTGAGGGTGAGGACCGGTCCGAAGACCTCCTCGCAGGCGATGGTCACGTCGGCCGGTACGTCGGCGAGGACGGTCGGCGCGTAGGTGGCGCCGTCGCGCTTGCCGCCGGTGAGCAGCTGCGCGCCCGCCTTGACGGCCTCGTCGACCCAGGACTCCACGCGCTTGGCGGCGTCCTCGTTGACCAGCGGGCCGACCTCGGTCGCCGGGTCGGAGGGGTCGCCGGTGACCTGGGCCTCGACGGCCTTGACGACGCGCGGCACGAGCCGGTCGTACACGGAGGCGTCGGCGATGACCCGCTGCACGGAGATGCAGGACTGGCCGCCCTGGTAGTTGGAGAAGGTCGCGATGCGCGAGGCGGCCCAGTCCAGGTCCTCGTCCGAGGAGAAGTCGTCGAGGATGACGGCCGCGCCGTTGCCGCCCAGCTCCAGGGTGCAGTGCTTGCGCGGCACCGAGTCCATGATCGCGTAACCGACCTTGTCGGAGCCGGTGAAGGAGATGACCGGCATGCGCTCGTCCTGGACGAGGGCGGGCATCTTGTCGTTGGCGACCGGCAGGACCGACCAGGAGCCCGCGGGCAGCTCGGTCTCGGCGAGCAGCTCACCGAGTACGAGGCCGGAGAGCGGGGTCGCCGGGGCGGGCTTGAGGATGATCGGCGCGCCGACGGCGATGGCCGGGGCGACCTTGTGCGCGCAGAGGTTCAGCGGGAAGTTGAACGGCGCGATGCCGAGGACGACGCCCTTGGGGAAGCGGCGGGTCAGGGCGAGGCGGCCCTGGCCGCCGGCGTCGGTGTCCAGGCGCTGGGCCTCGCCGCCGTTGAAGCGGCGGGCCTCCTCCGCGGCGAAGCGGAAGACGGAGACCGCGCGGCCTACCTCGCCGCGGGCCCACTTGATCGGCTTGCCGTTCTCCGCGGAGATGAGCTGCGCGATCTCCTCGGTGCGCTCGACGAGCCTGCGGCTCACGTGGTCGAGGGCGGCGGCGCGGACGTGGGCCGGGGTCGCGGCGAACTCGTCGCGGACGGCGTACGCGGCGGCGACGGCCTCCTCGACCTGGGCGTCGGTCGGGACGGCCGCCTTGGCGACGAGCCGTCCGTCCCAGGGGGAGGTGACGTCGAGCGTGGTCTCGCCGGTGGTCTGGCGACCGGCGAGCCAGAAGGCGTGGATGGAAGTCATGTGAGTCCCGGCCCTTCCGCGGAGGTGTGTCTGGGGGTACGTCCCTCACGGTAGGGGGCGTGGGGGGAGTCGGCGTTTGTCCTACGCGGAGTACTGGCCGGGGGCCTCGCGCCTCTTTGTACTGGGCCGGGGCTTTTTGCGCGGCGTCTCCCGTC
>NZ_WMBF01000630.1:0-3213 GCF_019400875.1 Streptomyces anatolicus
GGTTGGGGATGTCCAGGGGGACGCCGTGGCCGCCGACGCCGGGGCCTGGGCGGAAGGCCTGGAAGCCGAAGGGCTTGGTCTCCGCGCAGCGGATGACGTCCCACAGGTCGATGCCGAGATCGTGGCAGAGCACCGCCATCTCGTTGACCAGGGCCATGTTCACGTGCCGGTAGTTGGTCTCCAGGAGGTGCACGGTCTCGGCCTCGCGGGGGCCCCGGGCGCGGACGACCTTGTCGGTGAGGCGGCCGTAGAAGGCGGCGGCCGACTCGGTGCAGGCCGGGGTGAGCCCGCCGATGACCTTGGGGGTGCCCGCGTAGCCGTGCGAGCGGTTGCCGGGGTCGAGGCGGCCGGGGGAGTAGGCGAGGTGGAAGTCGCGGCCCGCGCGCAGGCCCGAGCCCGCTTCGAGGATCGGGCGGACGAATTCCTCGGTGGAGCCCGGGTACGCCGGGGATTCGAGGATCACGGTGGTGTGCGGGCGCAGCCGCGCGGCCAGGGCACTGGCGGCCTCGGCGACCTGGCTCAAATCGAGCGAGCGGTCGGCGGCGGGTGGAGTGGGGGCGCAGATGACGGCGGTGCGGACCCGGCCGAGGTCGGCCGGGTCGGTGGTCGGCCGGAAGCCCCCCGAGAGCATCCGGCGGACGTCGGCGGCGGTGAGGATCCCCTCGGCGCCGTCGCAGGGCAGGCGGCCGCCTGCGAGGTCGGTGGCGCGGACGGGGTCGTAGCCGATGGTGGCGATGCCGCGTGCGACGGCGGCCTGCGCCAGGGGCAGGCCGAGGTGGCCGAGACCGATGACTGCGAGATCTGCGGGCATGGCGGTGGGCCGTCCTCCCAATAGCCGGAGCGGGACGAGCGCGCAAGCCCTGTGGACAAGGCGGACCAGCGCAATGTCAGACTAGGAGTAAATATGACCGATTTACGGTATTGCGCCGCGCCGGAGTCCGGAGTGTTGTCCACAGGCTGAGGGTGCGATCGGCGAGCGGGGACGAAATCTGGGCATGATGTGAGTCCGACCACACCCGATCACAGCGGGAGGCAGCGGTGAGGACAGCGACACTGGGGCCGGCCGAGCGTGCCGAGTCACTTGCGGGAATGGCCGACCGGGAGCTGGACATCCTGGTCGTGGGCGCGGGGGTGGTCGGCGCGGGGACGGCTCTCGACGCGGTCACCCGAGGCCTGTCCACCGGCCTGGTCGAGGCCAGGGACTGGGCGTCGGGCACCTCGAGCCGCTCGAGCAAGCTGATCCACGGCGGCCTGCGCTATCTGGAGATGCTCGACTTCGCGCTCGTGCGGGAGGCGCTGAAGGAGCGCGGCCTGCTCCTTGAGCGGCTCGCCCCGCATCTCGTGAAGCCCGTGCCGTTCCTCTACCCCTTGCAGCACAAGGGCTGGGAGAGGTGGTACGCCGGATCGGGCGTCGCGCTCTACGACGCCATGTCGATGTCGCGCGGGCACGGCCGCGGCCTGCCCATGCACCGCCATCTGACGCGCCGCCACGCCCTGCGCGTCGCCCCGTGCCTGAAGAAGGACGCCCTCGTCGGCGCGATGCAGTACTACGACGCGCAGATGGACGACGCCCGCTATGTGGCCACCCTGGTGCGCACGGCGGCGGCGTATGGCGCGAAGGTCGCCAACCGCGCGCGCGTCACCGGCTTCCTGCGCGAGGGCGAGCGCGTGGTCGGCGCCCGGGTCCAGGACGTGGAGGGCGGCGGGGAGTACGAGATCCGCGCCAAGCAGGTGGTGAACGCCACGGGCGTGTGGACGGACGACACGCAGGCGATGGTCGGCGAGCGCGGGCAGTTCCACGTCAGGGCGTCCAAGGGCATCCACCTGGTCGTGCCCAAGGACCGGATCAACTCCACGACCGGACTGATCCTGCGGACCGAGAAGAGCGTCCTGTTCGTCATCCCCTGGGGACGGCACTGGATCGTGGGCACGACCGACACGGACTGGGACCTCGACAAGGCGCACCCGGCCGCGTCGAGCGCCGACATCGACTACCTCCTGGAGCATGTGAACTCGGTCCTGGCCGTCCCCCTCTCCCGCGACGACGTCCAGGGGGTCTACGCCGGGCTGCGCCCGCTCCTCGCCGGGGAGTCGGACGCCACGAGCAAGCTGTCCAGGGAGCACACGGTCGCGCACCCGGCGCCCGGCCTGGTCGTCATCGCGGGCGGCAAGTACACGACGTACCGCGTCATGGCCAAGGACGCCGTCGACGAGGCCGTGCACGCTCTCGACCAGCGGGTCGCCGAGTGCGTCACCGAGGACATCCCGCTCGTCGGCGCCGAGGGGTACAGGGCGCTGTGGAACGCCCGGGCGAGGATCGCCGCGCGGACGGGCCTTCATGTGGTGCGCGTCGAGCACCTGTTGAACAGGTACGGCGCGCTGGCCGAGGAAGTGCTCGAACTGATCACCGCGGACCCGACCCTCGGCGAGCCCCTGCCGGGGGCCGACGACTATCTGCGGGCCGAGATCGTCTACGCCGCGTCGCACGAGGGCGCCCGGCACCTCGACGACGTATTGACGCGGCGCACCCGCATCTCGATCGAGACGTTCGACCGGGGCACGCGCAGCGCCCGGGAGTGCGCCGAGCTGATGGCGCCCGTCCTCGGCTGGGACAAGGACCAGATCGAGCGGGAGGTGCAGCACTACGAGAAGCGGGTGGAGGCCGAGCGGGAGTCGCAGCGCCAGCCCGACGACCTGACGGCGGACGCGGCGCGGCTGGGGGCGCCGGACATCGTGCCGCTCAGCTAGCGGGGCGGCCGTCCGGGGCGCGGGGGCAGAACTCGGCGGTGAGAAGCGCTGTTTCCAGCCCCGGGTCGGCCAACTTGTCCGTGTTGATGCGGAAGGTGAGGACATGTCGGCCGTCGCGGGTGGCGGCGGTGCGGACGTAGTTCCCGGCGATATGACCGTTGTGGCCCCACACCGTGGTGCCGCAGGGGAGCACTTGCGGATAGAGGCCCATGCCGTAGTGGCCGTGTGCGGCGCGGGTGTTGAGCATCTCGCGCAGGAAGGGGGCGGGGAGGAGGCGGCCGGTGAGCAGGGCGGCGTAGAAGCGGTTGAGGTCGGCGAGGGTGGAGATCACCTCGCCGGCGGCGCCCGCGACGCGCGGGTCGAGCCTGGTGACGTCCTCGCCGTCGCCCGAGTAGGCGCGGCCGTGGGGTGAGGGGAGTGTGGTGCGGGCGCCGGGGAACGAGGTGCCGGTGAGGCGGAGGGGAG
>NZ_WMBF01000631.1:0-3212 GCF_019400875.1 Streptomyces anatolicus
GTGATGGGTGGTTGGTCGTTGTTTGAGAACTGCACAGTGGACGCGAGCATCTGTGGCCAAGTTTTTAAGGGCGCACGGTGGATGCCTTGGCACCAGGAACCGATGAAGGACGTGGGAGGCCACGATAGTCCCCGGGGAGTCGTCAACCAGGCTTTGATCCGGGGGTTTCCGAATGGGGAAACCCGGCAGTCGTCATGGGCTGTCACCCGCTGCTGAACACATAGGCAGTGTGGAGGGAACGCGGGGAAGTGAAACATCTCAGTACCCGCAGGAAGAGAAAACAACCGTGATTCCGGGAGTAGTGGCGAGCGAAACCGGATGAGGCCAAACCGTATACGTGTGAGACCCGGCAGGGGTTGCGTATGCGGGGTTGTGGGATCTCTCTTTCACAGTCTGCCGGCTGTGAGACGAGTCAGAAACCGTTGATGTAGGCGAAGGACATGCGAAAGGTCCGGCGTAGAGGGTAAGACCCCCGTAGTCGAAACATCAGCGGCTCGTTTGAGAGACACCCAAGTAGCACGGGGCCCGAGAAATCCCGTGTGAATCTGGCGGGACCACCCGTTAAGCCTAAATATTCCCTGGTGACCGATAGCGGATAGTACCGTGAGGGAATGGTGAAAAGTACCGCGGGAGCGGAGTGAAATAGTACCTGAAACCGTGTGCCTACAAGCCGTGGGAGCGTCGCGCATCAAGCTTGCTTGGTGCGTCGTGACTGCGTGCCTTTTGAAGAATGAGCCTGCGAGTTTGCGGTGTGTTGCGAGGTTAACCCGTGTGGGGAAGCCGTAGCGAAAGCGAGTCCGAATAGGGCGATTTAGTAGCGCGCTCAAGACCCGAAGCGGAGTGATCTAGCCATGGGCAGGTTGAAGCGGCTGTAAGAGGTCGTGGAGGACCGAACCCACCAGGGTTGAAAACCTGGGGGATGACCTGTGGTTAGGGGTGAAAGGCCAATCAAACTCCGTGATAGCTGGTTCTCCCCGAAATGCATTTAGGTGCAGCGTCGTGTGTTTCTTGCCGGAGGTAGAGCACTGGATAGGCGATGGGCCCTACCGGGTTACTGACCTTAGCCAAACTCCGAATGCCGGTAAGTGAGAGCACGGCAGTGAGACTGTGGGGGATAAGCTCCATGGTCGAGAGGGAAACAGCCCAGAGCATCGACTAAGGCCCCTAAGCGTACGCTAAGTGGGAAAGGATGTGGAGTCGCACAGACAACCAGGAGGTTGGCTTAGAAGCAGCCACCCTTGAAAGAGTGCGTAATAGCTCACTGGTCTAGTGATTCCGCGCCGACAATGTAGCGGGGCTCAAGCGTACCGCCGAAGTCGTGTCATTCACACATATAGGGCCAACGCCTGTGTGGATGGGTAGGGGAGCGTCGTGTGCCGGGTGAAGCTGCGCCGGAAGGCAGTGGTGGACGGTTCACGAGTGAGAATGCAGGCATGAGTAGCGATACATACGTGAGAAACGTGTGCGCCGATTGACTAAGGGTTCCTGGGTCAAGCTGATCTGCCCAGGGTAAGTCGGGACCTAAGGCGAGGCCGACAGGCGTAGTCGATGGATAACCGGTTGATATTCCGGTACCCGCTGTGAAGCGTCAAACATTGAATCAGGCGATGCTAAGTCCGTGAAGCCGCCCTGGAGCCTTCGGGCAAAGGGGAGTGGTGGAGCCGACGAACCAGACTTGTAGTAGGTGAGTGATGGGGTGACGCAGGAAGGTAGTCCAGCCCGGGCGGTGGTTGTCCCGGGGTAAGGGTGTAGGCCGTGTGATAGGTAAATCCGTCGCACATTAAGGCTGAGACCTGATGCCGAGCCGATTGTGGTGAAGTGGATGATCCTATGCTGTCGAGAAAAGCCTCTAGCGAGTTTCATGGCGGCCCGTACCCTAAACCGACTCAGGTGGTCAGGTAGAGAATACCGAGGCGTTCGGGTGAACTATGGTTAAGGAACTCGGCAAAATGCCCCCGTAACTTCGGGAGAAGGGGGGCCATCACCGGTGATCCGTTTTACACGGTGAGCTGGGGGTGGCCGCAGAGACCAGCGAGAAGCGACTGTTTACTAAAAACACAGGTCCGTGCGAAGCCGTAAGGCGATGTATACGGACTGACGCCTGCCCGGTGCTGGAACGTTAAGGGGACCGGTTAGTGCACTTTCGGGTGTGCGAAGCTGAGAACTTAAGCGCCAGTAAACGGCGGTGGTAACTATAACCATCCTAAGGTAGCGAAATTCCTTGTCGGGTAAGTTCCGACCTGCACGAATGGCGTAACGACTTCTCGACTGTCTCAACCATAGGCCCGGTGAAATTGCACTACGAGTAAAGATGCTCGTTTCGCGCAGAAGGACGGAAAGACCCCGGGACCTTTACTATAGTTTGATATTGGTGTTCGGTTCGGCTTGTGTAGGATAGGTGGGAGACTTTGAAGCGGGCACGCCAGTGTTCGTGGAGTCGCCGTTGAAATACCACTCTGGTCGTGCTGGATGTCTAACCTCGGTCCGTGATCCGGATCAGGGACAGTGTCTGATGGGTAGTTTAACTGGGGCGGTTGCCTCCCAAAGAGTAACGGAGGCGCCCAAAGGTTCCCTCAGCCTGGTTGGTAATCAGGTGTTGAGTGTAAGTGCACAAGGGAGCTTGACTGTGAGACCGACGGGTCGAGCAGGGACGAAAGTCGGGACTAGTGACCCGGCGGTGGCTTGTGGAAGCGCCGTCGCTCAACGGATAAAAGGTACCCCGGGGATAACAGGCTGATCTTCCCCAAGAGTCCATATCGACGGGATGGTTTGGCACCTCGATGTCGGCTCGTCGCATCCTGGGGCTGGAGTCGGTCCCAAGGGTTGGGCTGTTCGCCCATTAAAGCGGTACGCGAGCTGGGTTTAGAACGTCGTGAGACAGTTCGGTCCCTATCCTCTGTGCGCGTAGGAATATTGAGAAGGGCTGTCCCTAGTACGAGAGGACCGGGACGGACGAACCTCTGGTGTGCCAGTTGTCCTGCCAAGGGCATGGCTGGTTGGCTACGTTCGGAAAGGATAACCGCTGAAAGCATCTAAGCGGGAAGCCTGCTTCGAGATGAGTATTCCCACCCCCTTTGAGGGGTTAAGGCTCCCAGTAGACGACTGGGTTGATAGGCCAGATCTGGAAGCCCGGTAACGGGTGGAGGTGACTGGTACTAATAGGCCGAGGGCTTGTCCTCAGTTGCTCGCGTCCACTGTGTTGGTTCTGAAAC
>NZ_WMBF01000632.1:0-3199 GCF_019400875.1 Streptomyces anatolicus
AGATGGCCGGGGTGAGCTTGATGGCGGCGGCGAGCCCGATACCGCAGCCGGCGTACCGGCCACGCCCCGTGGACAGCAGCCAGGCGTCGAAGAACACCAGCACCAGCAGCAGCAGCCCCAGCACCCCCGCCGAGGCCGGCGATATCGCGGGCTACGCGATCTACCGCACCAAGACCCGCGACGACGCCCCCGGCCTCGTCCGCCTCGACGACCTGGAGGCGGACACCCCCGCCGCGGCCGCCGCCCTCTGGCGCTACCTCGCCTCGATCGACCTGACCGGCGTGGTCCGCGCCTGGGGCCGCCCCCTGGACGACCCGCTGCTGCTCTTCGCCGCCGACCGCGACCAGGTGCGCGTCACGGGCCAGTTCCCCGGCCTGTGGGTCCGCCTCATCGACGCACGCGCCGCGCTGACCGCCCGCTCCTGGGCGGCCCCGGTCGACGCGGTCATCGACGTACGCGACGACCGCGTCCCGGCCAACGCGGGCCGCCACCGCCTGACGGCGTCCCCCGACGGTTGCACGTACGAACGGACGGACCGCCCCGCGGACCTCACCCTCGACATACGCGACCTGGCGGCGGCCTACCTCGGCGGTACGGCGATCGACGCCCTGGTCCGCGCGGGCCTCGCCCAGGAACACACGCCGGGCACGGCCACGGCCCTGGACGCGGCGCTGCACACCACCCGACTACCGCACACCGTCGACGAGTTCTAGAGACCCTGGAGACCAAGGACCCCCAAAGGAGACCAAGGACCCCAAAAACCAGAGGCTAGGGCCGCGGCGAGCCCAGCGCGGTGAGCGCGTCGTCGGCCAGCCGGTACACGGTCCACTCGTCCTGGGGCCGCGCGCCGAGCGACTTGTAGAAGTTGATCGACGGCTCGTTCCAGTTGAGGACGGCCCACTCCAGCCGCTCGTAACCGCTCTCCACGCAGATGCGGGCCAGCTCGGCGAGGAGCGCCTTCCCGTGCCCGGCGCCGCGCGCCTCAGGACGTACGTACAGATCCTCCAGGTAGATCCCGCACGCGCCCCGCCACGTCGAGAAGGTGAGGAACCACAGGCAGAAGCCGACCACCTCACCGCTCTCGTCGTCCTGCGCGAGGTGCGCGAACGCGGCGGGCCGCTCCCCGAACAGCGCCTCACGCAGCTGCTCCTCGGTGGCCTTCACCTCGTCGGCCGCCTTCTCGTAAGCGGCGAGTTCACGGACCAGGGTGTGGATGAGGGGGACGTCGGCAGGCGTGGCGGTACGAATCATGGGGGCAGGCTAGCCAGCGGCGGACCACCGGGGGCAACGCCGTCTCACCATCCAGTCAGCCGCCGCGCGATCTCCATGTCGTCCGGCACCAGCGGCCGCCCGTCCTCGATCTCCCACAGCGCGTTCTGCAGCACCCGCCCGAGCGTCCAGGCGCGCGCCCGCTCCCTGTCCAGTCCCAGGACCTCGGTCATCGCGTCGAACCGCCACCGCACGTCGTCCGGTTCGAAGCGGTTGTCGAGGGCGGGCCACAGATCGAAACCGGGGTCCCCCGCAAGGGGTTTGGGGTCGATGGCGAGCCACGGCTCACGCTCCGACGCCAGTACGTTCTCGAAGTGCAGGTCCCAGTGGAGCATCCGGTCACCGGCCTCGCCCATGACCTCGCGCACCGCGCCCCCGCACCGCTCCACGAGCGCCCGCTCGGCCGGGTCGGGGATCGCCTTCAGCGCCGCGGGCAGCTCCGCGACCATCTCAGCCGCGATGTCGCCGAGCCGCCGCATGCCCTCCGGGGCCGGCCCCGCGGTCAGCCGGGCGAGGAGCCCGGCGATGACGAGGACGGCCTCGCGCGTACCAGCGGCGTCGGCCATCGTGGACAGCATCCGCCCCGAGTCGAGGCGTTCGAGGAGCATCGTGCCGGTCGCCGCGTCGTGGTCCAGGAGCCGGACCGCCCCGTCACCGCCCCACACCCGCAGCGCGACCGGCTCGCCCTCGGTCTCCTCGTCGAGGACCTGGAACTTGACCGCGGCGGGCGTGCCGTCCGCGCGCACCACGGGCAGCACGAGCGCGGCCTGCCCGTGCATCGGCTCCCCGTCGGGCGTCAGCTCCCAGCGCTCGGCGAACTCCCGTACGCGCGCGGGCAGTACGTCGATGAAGGCGCGCCCCGCCTCACCCGCGTACAGGTGCTGCGACTCGACCAGCCCGTCCGGAACACGAATGTCGATCACGCCCGCGACCCTACCGACGCGTGCGCGGCCCCGCACACGGGTTTCCGGGGCCGCGCAGACAGGTTTCCGGGGCCGCGCACACGGGTTTCCGGGGCCGCGCACCACGGCCGGAGACGTCAGGAAATCCCGGCCTTCTTCAGCTCCTTGGCGAACGCGCCCTGGTCGTAAAGGGCCTCGCCCTCGGCCTTCTCGCCGTCGATGAGAACGGTCGGCGTGGCCTGGACCCCGTCGTCGGTGAAGGTCGACATCGCTTCGCCGACCCACTTCTTGTACGTCCCCTTGGTCACCGCCTTGTCGAAGGTGCCGCTCCGCAGACCGTCGACCTTGTCGGCGATCTTCAGCAGGAAGGCCGGGGTGTAGGCGTCGTGCGACTCCTCCTCGGGCTGGCTTGCGAAGACGGCGGCGTGGTACTGCGGGAACTTGCCCGCCTCCACCGACGCCCGCAGCGCGTTCGCCGCGTTCACCGAGCCGCTGCCGCCGAGGTTCTTGTCGAGGAACGAGGCGATGACGTACTCGACCTTGACCTTGCCTTCGGCGACCGGCCCGACCAGCGCCTGCGCCCCGCCCTCCTCGAACTTCTTGCAGAACGGGCAGCGCGAGTCCTCGTAGACCTTGACCGTATGCTTGGCCTTCGGGTCGCCGACGGTGATCACGCCGCCCTTCACGGAGGCGGGCCCCATGGAAGCGGGCCCCTTCGAGTCGGGCCCCTTCGAGTCGGGCGCGGACGAGGAGGACTCGGGCGCGGACGACGAGGACTTCCCGGCGCCACCGCCGTCACCGTTGTCGTCGGGACCACAGGCGGACGCGGCCACCCCGATCAGCGCCGCGGCGACCACCGCGGTGGCGACGCGCACGGCCTTGCGCCCGGCCTTGTGTACGGCCATGAGTTGAGCCCTCCCAGTTTTCGACACGTTCCGCTCAAAGTATCGGAATCTATCCCGCGGCCCGTTCGCCGAATGACCCGCCCCGGGGGACCTGAGTCCCGAAGAACCGCTCCACCCCCCTGC
>NZ_WMBF01000633.1:0-3196 GCF_019400875.1 Streptomyces anatolicus
GCCCCGCCCCGGCGGCTCCCATCACCCGGCGGCCGCGCGTGCCCCGCCAGCAGGATCAGCAGAGCCACCTCAGCAGGGAACAGGAGGAGAGGCCGTGGACCTCAGCGTGATGTTCTTCGGCGCGGACAGCGGTGCGGGCAATGGAGACGAAGGTGCCCCGCACTCCCAGACGTACGACGACATCCTCGCCGTCGCCCGCACTGCCGACCGCCTCGGTTTCCACGCCATCTGGACCCCCGAGCGCCACTTCCAGCAGGTGGGCCAGGTCTTCCCCAGCCCGCCCGTGCTCAGCGCGGCGCTCGCCGTCGCCACCGAGCGCATCGGGATCCGCGCGGGCAGCGTCGTCCTGCCCCTGCACCACCCGCTGAAGGTCGCCGAGGACTGGGCGGTCGTCGACAACCTCTCGCACGGCCGGGTGGGGCTCTCCGTCGCCACCGGCTGGCACTCCGCCGACTTCACCCTCGCCCCCGGCCACTACGAGGACCGCAGGGAGCGGACCCTCCAGGCCATCCCCGAGCTGCGCAGGCTCTGGGCGGGCGAGGCGGGCACCTACCCCGACGGCACCGGGCAGCCCGTCGCCGTCGTCCCGCAACCCAGGCCCGTACAGCGCGAGTTGCCGCTCTGGATCACCACCTCCGGCAACCCCGCGACCTGGGAGGCCGCCGGACGGCTGCGCGCCGGGGTGCTCGGCGCGACCGTCGGGCAGAGCAGGGACGAACTCGCCGAGAAGATCGCCCGCTACCGCGCGGCCTGCGCCGCCGCCCCCGACCAGGCAGGCACCGACGCGCACGGCCGCGTCACGCTGATGGCGCACACCTATGTCGGCGCGGACGACGCCGAGGTCCGGCGCCGGGCCGCCGGGCCGCTCAAGGCGTACCTCGCCTCGTATCTGCGCCAGACCGCCGCCAACCGCGCGGCGGACGCGCGGCAGGGCGCGGAGCTGACCGGCGAACAGACCGCCATGCTCGCCGAGTTCGCCTTCCGGCGCTATCTGACCTGGGGCAGCCTCCTCGGCTCGCCCGGCACCTGCGCCAAGATGCTCGCCGACCTGCGCGACCTGGGCTGCGACGAGGTGGCCTGCTTCATCGACTTCGGCATCGGACGCGACGAGGTACTCGCGGGGCTGCACCGCCTCGCCGAGCTGAGAGAGGCCGCACTGTGACCCCGAACCAGCCTTCCACGGGCGCGAAGCAGCCTTCCACGGCCGCGAACCAGCCTTCGATGGCCGACCGGTTCAGCGCGCTCAGCGGTGAGCAGCGGATCCGGCTGATGCGCCGCCTCGTCGACGCGGGCCGCGCCCGGGAGGTCCCCGCGGTCGTGCCGCCCCGCGACGCCGGGGGAACCGTGCCGCTCAGCCCCGCCCAGCGGGACCTGTGGGTGTACGAATCGCTCTATCCCGGCACCCCGGCCCTCAACCTCTGCTGCGCCTACCACTTCGACGAGCCCGTGGACCCGGCCCACCTGGCGGCCGCGCTCACCCTCGTCCAGGCCCACCACGACATCCTGCGCACCCGGATCTCCGGCACGGCGGACGAGCCGCGCGTCGACTTCCCGGACGAGGGCCCCTTCGTACTGGAGCACGAGGACCTGCGCGGCACGGACACCACCATCGAGCAGGCCTTCCGCGCCTTCCGCCGTCGCCCGTTCGACCTCACCGCGGACCGCCTGATCCGCGGCCGCTTCGTACGTGTCGACGAGACGCGTACGACGCTGATGCTGAGCCTGCACCACATCATCACCGACTGGTGGTCCTTCGACGTCCTGCAGACCGAGTTCGCCGAGGCGTACCGCGCGGTGCGTGCGGGCGTCGAGCCCAAGCTGACGCGTCCTGCCATCCAGTACGCGGACTTCGCCTCCTGGCAGGGGGAGTTGGAGGCTGCCGGGGTCTTCGACGCGCGCCTGGACTTCTGGCGCCGCTATCTGGCGGACCCGCCGGGCCCGCTGACCGTGCCGGGCCACGGGAGCCCAGCCGCGGGCTCGGGCACCGGAGACTCCGGCGACGAGGACGGCATCGTCCAGATCCGCTTCCGCGTGGACGCGCCCACCGCGCGGGCCGTGCGCGCGCTGGCCCGCGAGCGCGGCGCCTCCGTCTACGTCGTCCTCATGACGGCCTTCGCGGTCCTCGCGCACCGCGTGTCCGGCGCCGACGACCTGGTGCTCGGCACCCCGGTCGCCAACCGCTCGGCCAAGGGTCTCGACCAGGTCATCGGGTATGTGATGAACGCCGTGCCGACCCGATGGCGCATTGCCGAAGCGGACTCCTTCGCCGATGTCCTGGCCCGCTTCGGCGCGGACTTCCCCGCGCTGATGGCGGGCGCCGACCTGCCGGTGGGCCGCATCGTCTCGGCCGTCGCCCCCGAGCGCAGCGCGGGCCGCTCCCCGCTCTTCCAGTGGGTGTTCATGCACCTGACGGAGCAGCCGAGCGTGTCGGCCGTACGGGAGTTCGCCGAGCCCGAGCGCATCCACACAGGCGGCGAACACGACCTCGTGGGTGTCGTGCGGGACAACGGCGACGGCATGGACGGCAGCTTCGAGATCCGTACGGACCTGTTCTCGCCGGAGGCCGTCACCCGCTGGGCGGACAGCTACCTCACCCTCCTGACCCAGGTCACCGCCGACCCGGCCGCGCCCCTGCGGGATCTGGACGTGCTCCCCGAGGCCGAGCGCGACCGCCTGCTCGCCCTGTCGCGCGGGCCGGCCGCGCCGGAGCCCGAGTCCCTGCCGGAAACGGTGGCCCGGCACGCCGCCCGCACGCCCGACGCGCCCGCTCTCGAAGCGGACGGTCTGCGGCTCACGTACGCCGAACTCGCCGAGCGCGTCGACCGGTTGGCGGCGCTCTTCGCCCGGCACGGCGCGGGCCCGGACCAAACCGTCGCGCTCGCCCTCGGGCGCGGCGCGGACCTCCCGGTGGCGGCGCTCGCCGTGCAGCGGGCCGGGGCTGCCTATCTCCCGGTCGACCCGGACTATCCGGCGGACCGGGTCCGCGGCACCCTCGCCGACGCGGCGCCCGTACTCCTGGTCACCGACGCGCGTACCGCCGCGGCGGGTGTGCTGCCGCCCATGGACGTGCCGCGGATCGTCCTGGACGACGGGGACGGGGACGGCGACGGCCACGGTGGCGGCTACGGCCACGGTGGCGGTGACGACACGTACGCGGGCGAGCCCCTGGCGGCCACGCCCCCCACCCCTACGCGCC
>NZ_WMBF01000634.1:0-3189 GCF_019400875.1 Streptomyces anatolicus
TACCCGGGAAACGCGAGGAGACCGCCCCCACCACCTCCACCTCGGGATGCCCGATCAACAACCGCAACAACTCACCGCCGATATAACCCGCCGCACCCACCACCGCAACCCGGATCACCGGCACACCTCCCACACCGACACACAACGACCCGCCACGACAACTCCCTCCGGTCCGAACCGCCCACCCATGCGAAGGAAAACTACGAGTCCGCCCGCACCGCACGCGTCCGCGACAAACGCATTCCGAAGGACGCACGGCACTGACTTTCCGGCCGTTCGACTACGCGCTCCGATTACTCGCGGCGAACCCCGCACATGTCACCCTCGGTGAACGCAAGAGAGGGGAACCACAGCAGATGTCACGCGATCTCGCACTGACCGAGAGGTACCTGGAGAAGGTGGGGAGGCCCCTGCGTCCGGCACACGAGAGCGAGTTCGCCCGTGTCTGCTACGGAGGGAAATACGCGCCCCGCCCGGTCTTCCTCGGCGCGGCGGAGATACAGCGGCTGACCAGGGATCTGGAAGTGCTGCGCGGTGCGCTCTACCGCCTTCCGGGACTTCTGTTCGGCGGCGACATCGGCGCGTTCGCCCGCGCCAACGGAATGGACGAAGGACAGGTCCGTGCCGTCGAGCGTTGTTCCGCCGCCATGCCGGACGCGTTGACCAGCATGGGGCGAGCGGATCTCTACCGCGACCGATCCGATTTCCGCCTCATGGAATTCAACATCGGCAGCACGATCGGCTACGAGAACGGGGACATGTGCCGGGAAATGCTGGCGGACCCCGAGTTCGGCCCCTTCGCCGCGGAGGAAAATCTCCGTTACGTCGACACGGTCGTGGAACAAGTCCGTACGTTCCGGCACGAGATGGGGCTGGCGCCCGATGACCGGCCCGTCGTCGCCCTCACCGAATGGCCGTCGAACCTGGCGGAGCTGGCGCCGTACATGAACGCGCTCGTCAGGCTGTGGAGCGACCACGGCCTCGACGCGCACCCGTGCCACGTCGGGCAGCTGGAGCGGCGGGACGGCAGGCTGTGGCTGGGCGAGCGCCCCGTCGACATCGTCTACCGGCAATTCATGATGCAGGACCTGCTCGACGACAACGTCGACGCGTTGCTGGAACCGCTGCTCGGGGCGCTGGAGGACGGTGAGGTACGCATGTTCACCTCACTCGAGTCGGAACTGTACGGAAGCAAGGCGTCGCTGGCCATGCTCTCCGACCGCGCGCACCGGAAACTCTTCTCGGACGAGGAACTGGCCGTCATCGACCGGCTGATTCCCTGGACTTCCCCGGTGACTTCCGAACCCGTCGTCCTGGAGGACGGCACCGAGGGTTCGCTGCTGGATCACGCGGTGGCACATCAGCAGGAACTCATCCTGAAACCCACCCTGTTGTACGGCGGGCAGGGAATTGTCCCCGGCTGGTCACCGGAGGTCACTCCGGAGGACTGGCGCAGGATACTGGTCGATGCCATGGACGGCCCGTACGTGGTACAGAGGCGAATTCACGCCGTCCCCGAGCCCTTTCCGCAGCCGGACGGTGAGACGCGGCCCTGGATCGTCAACTGGGGCGTGGTCCTGATGACATCCGGATATGGCGGGCTGCTCACCCGTTGTGCCCCCGCGGACGGTGACATCGATGTGCTCAACCGCGATCTCGGAGCGCTCCTCGGGTCCGGATTCCATGTCGGGCCGAGTACGGAGTAGGCGCGCGTACGGAGTAGGCGCGTACGGAGTAAGCGCGTAAGCGAGATGCGCAGCCTCCGGGAAGCGCGGTAACCGCCATACGTCCCGGTGGATGAACTTCTCGCGGACGCTCCTGATGGGGGGGTGGCCGTAGCGTCCTTTCCACGCGACGGACCGCCTTTCGAAAGGCCAGTCGCCGTGCTGACCAGCCGAGTGAGGATCACGATGAGTCTCTCCAAAGTGTTCGATGCCGAAGTCCTCGCCCTGCCCCTGTTCGACGACTCCCACCGCGCCCTCGCCGACGAGATGGCGCGCTGGTGCGAGGAGCGGGCCGAGGCGTGGACGGGCCTGGACACCACCGACCCCGCCGCCACCGGCCGGGCCATGCTCACCGAACTCGGTCAGTCGGGCTGGCTGCGCCACCTCGACCCCGGCCAGGACGACTCCGACGTCCGGTCCCTGTGCCTCAGGCGCCAGGCCCTCGCCTACCACGAGGACCTGGCCGACTTCACGTACTCGATCCAGGAGCTGACCGCCGCCGCGATCATCCGCCACGGCAGCGACGAGCAGCGCAGCCGCTACCTGCCCGGCCTGGCCGACGGGACGAGCGCGGGGGCGCTGGCCGTCTCCGAGCCCGGCGCGGGCTCCGACCTCGCCGCCGTGGCCCTCGAAGCCACACCCCACGGCGACGGGTTCGTCCTCAACGGCACCAAGACGTGGATCGCGCAGGGCGACATCGCCGACGTCTGCGTCGTCCTGGCCCGCACCGGGGACGGCCCGGGACCGCTGGGCCTGACCACCTTCCTCGTCGACTGCGCCACTCCCGGCTTCAAGGCCGAGCCCATCGGCGCGATCGCGCCCCGGTCGTGGGCCGAACTGACCTTCACCGACTGCCGCGTGGGCCCCGAGGCCGTGCTCGGCGAGCGCGGCCAGGGCCTCGTGGTCGCGCTCGACGTGCTCGAACGGGCCCGGACGACGGTGGCGGCCGCCGCGATCGGCTTCGCCAGGCGCGCCTTCGGGCTCGCCCGCGACCACGCACGTACCCGCAAGGCCTACGGGGGCAGGCTCGCCGACCTCCAGCTCGTCAAGTCCTCCCTCGCGGGCATGGACGTCAAACTGGCGGCCTCCTCCCTGCTGACCGCCCGCGCCGCCTGGGCGATGGACGCCGGTCTCGACCACGCCAAGCACTCGTCGACCGCCAAGCTCTACAGCACCGAGGCCGCCGGCGAGATCGTCGACGGCGCCGTCCAGATCCTCGGCGCCGCCGGGCTCGTCTCCGGCAGCGTGATGGAGCGGCTGTACCGCCAGATCCGTTCCCTGCGCATCTACGAGGGGTCATCGGAAGTGATCGAGATGACGATCGCCGACGCCCTGTGAACGGCGCCGAAGCCCTGTGAACGGCCCCATCCGCCCCCACGCTCGACAAGGGAAGACACCCATGACGCCACCACACTTGTGGCTGCGCGCCGAGACCCACCCCGGCGAGCAGCGCACCCCCCTGACC
>NZ_WMBF01000064.1:0-21542 GCF_019400875.1 Streptomyces anatolicus
ACTCCCCGTCCGCCAGCAAGGCGGTGATTCTCTCGGCCGCCTCCTCCGGGGCGCCGCCCCGGACGACCCAGCCCGTCTCCCCGTCGAGCACCGCGTCCGGCGCCCCGCCGGAGTCGCCCGCGACCACGGGGAGGCCCGTCGCGGACGCCTCCAGGTAGACGATGCCGAGGCCTTCCACGTCCAGGCCCCCGCGCCGCGTCCGGCACGGCATGGCGAAGACGTCGCCCGCGCCGTAGTGCGCGGGCAGTTCCGACCACGGCACCGCCCCGGTGAAGCGGACGGAGCCGGCGACGCCGGTCTCGGCGGCGAGCTTGCGCAGGTCGTTCTCGTACGGCCCGCCCCCGACGACCAGAAGCACCGCCTCCGGCTCCGCGGAGAGAATCCTCGGCATGGCGAGGATCAACGTGTCCTGGCCCTTGCGCGGCACCAGCCGCGAGACGCACACCACCACGGGCCGGTCGGTCAGCCCGAGCCGCGCCCGCACCACGTCCCCGCCGGAGCCGGGGTGGAAGGTCTTCTCGTCGACCCCGGGCGGGAGTTGCACCATCCGCCCGGCCGCCGCGGGCGTCAGCGCGGCGGCGATCCGCGAGCGCGTGTACTCCCCGAGATAGGTGATCGTGTCCGTCGACTCGCCGATCCTGCGCAGGAGTTGACGCGAGGCGGGCAGCTGGGCCCACCCCGCCTCGTGCCCGTGCGTCGTGGCGACGAGCCGGCTCGCCCCCGCCTTGCGCAGCGCGGGCGCCATGAGCCCGAGCGGCGCCGCGGCCCCGAACCACACCGACGTACAGCCGTGTTCCCGCAGGAGCGAGACCGCGCGGCGGGTAACGCGCGGGGTCGGCAGCAGCATCGTCGTGGGGTCGCGTACGACCTTGAAGGGCTGCTCGGCGTCGAATGCGGCGGTGGCCTCGGCGCCCTCGCGGCCGCGCTTCCAGGTGGAGGCGTAGACGACGAGGCGGTCGGGGTCCAGGCGCAGCGCCATGTTGTGCAGGAACGCCTGGATGCCACCGGGCCTGGGCGGGAAGTCGTTCGTGACGATCAGGGTCTTGTGCATCGCGCCCGACAGTACCGAAAGCGCCGGTACCGAAAGCGCCCGGCCGCACCGAACGGCCCCGCCTCTTCGCCCGCGCCCGCCCCGGCCCGGCATCATGACTCCCCGAATCACAATGAAGTACGCAAAAGGGGGCGATGAGCACATGGCATATATGGCGCGCATCTTGGGCGTCTGGGTGGTGACCAGGGCCCTCCTGCTGCTCTGTGTCCTCCGTGTGCTGACCGCCCCCGGCCCGGACGTCACCAGCGACGTCTCCGTCATCTACCAGGGCTGGTACGAGATCCTGCGCACCGGCACCTTCCCGCTCGACGACGTCACCTGGCAGTACCCGCCCGCCGCCGCGCTCGCCGTCCTCTCCCCCGCCCTGCTGCCCTTCCTCGGCTACGCCTGCGCCTTCTTCGTCCTCGCCCTCCTCGCCGACGCGGCGGTCTGCGGGCTGCTCCTGTACACGGGGCGGCGGCCCGGCAAGTCGCTGCGCGGGCTGTGGGTGTGGCTCGTCGGCGTGCCCCTGCTCGGCCCTACCGTCTACGCGCGCTACGACGTGATGGTGACCGCCGTCGCGGTCGCGGCGCTGCTCGCCGGGGCCCGGCATCCGCGCACGATGGGGGCGCTCGCCGGGTTCGGGGCGCTGCTCAAGGTGTGGCCGGTGCTGCTGCTCGTCGGGGTCCCGCGCGGGCGGGCCACCCTGCGGTCCTGGACGGCGGCCGCGTGCACGGCCCTCGGCGCGACGCTGGCGTTCCTCGCGGCGATGCCGGGCGCGCTCGCGTTCCTCACCTTCCAGCGCGACCGCGGCACGGAGGTGGAGTCCCTCGGCGCCCTCGTCTTCCACGTGGGGCGCCACCTCGGCTGGCGCGGCGAGGTGCGGCTGAACTACGGCTCGGTGGAATTCCTCGGCCCGTACGTCCCGCTGGTGAGCACGGCGGCGCAGGCGCTGTCCGCGGCGGCTTTCTGCTGGCTCCTGGTGTGGCGGCTGCGCGCCCGTGCCTGGTCGGCGAGCACGCTCGCGGACGCGGCGTTCGTGGCCGTACTGCTCTTCACCGCGACGAGCAGGGTGATCAGCCCTCAGTACATGCTGTGGCTCGTCGGCGGCGCCGCCGTCTGTCTGGCGTTCCGCACCAGCCGCATGGAAGTGCCGGCCCGGCTGGTCCTCGCGGCCACGTTCGTGACGTTCCTGGAGTTCCCGGTGTGGTTCTCGCACGTGGTGGCGAGCGATCCGCTGGGCGTGGCGCTGCTGGTCGTACGCAATGGCCTGCTGGTCGCGGCGGCCCTGCTGGCGTGCCGCAACCTGTGGCGGCAGACCGTGTCCGAGCCGCGCGGGCGGGCGCGGCAGCCGGTGCCGGAGCAGGTCAGCCAAGCTCCGAGTGCAGATACATACGCCAGCGCGCCGTGAACTCCTCGGGCGTGGTGTCCAGGACGTCGTGCAGCGCGTCCCGCACCGCGCCCGCCCGCTTCTCGTGGCCGCCGACGGCCCGGTAGAACTCCGTCAGCTTCCGCTCGCCCCACCGCTCCGCGATCATCCGGCAGGCCAGCCACGCGCCCTCGTACGACGCGGCGAGCCGCCCGGCGTCCCGGCCGAAGCCGAAGTCCGCGTCCTTCGGGAGCGCGTCCGGCAGCTGTCCCCCGCGCACCGCACGCCGCAGCTCGGGAGCGGCCTGCGGCGCGGTGCGCCCCGTGCCGCGGTAGCCCACCCAGTCCGCGAAACCCTCGGAGAGCCAGAGCGGGGTGGCCGGTGACGTCTGCGTGCGGGTCGCAACGTGGGCCGTCTCGTGGGTCAGGACGACCTGCTTGCCGAAGTCGCCGAGTACGCCGTACGCCTCGGGGTTGACGATGATCCGGTCCGCCGGGGCCCGCCCCGAGCCGCCCGCCTCGCCCGTGGTGACCGCCGCTATCCCCCGGTACCCGGACGCGGGCGCCCCGAGGAGGCCCGCCATGCCCTTCAGGGTGCGGGGCACGAGGACGACGACCTTCCGCGGCCACTTCCCCGGCCAGGCCGCCCGCACCGCGGGCACCGCCCGGTCGGCCAGCGCGCGGTAGCCGCGCAGCTCCCGCGCGCTCCGCCCGACGCCGAGGACGAGGCTGGTGGCGCCCCGCACCGCCCGCACCCTCCCCTGGTCCCACAGCTGCTCGCCCGCCTTCTTCGCGGGCCGCTCGGAGGTGACGTACCACCGCCCGCCGTGCCGTTCGAGGGAGAGCGTGCGCTCGGCGACGAGCGGGGCGCGGTCGTGGCCCTCGACGCGGTAGCGGAGTTCGGCGCTCGCCGTGGCCCGGGAGCCGGAGCGCTCCAGGCGGCTCAGGCGGTACTCCCAGGCGGCCAGCGGGATACCGCGGACGTTTCCGAAGAGGTCGGCCGCACCGGGCGCGGGCCGCTCGGTGCGCTCGTACGCCTTCTCGTCCCCGTCGAGGACGGCGTGCGCCCGGCGCTCCAGGAGCCTGCGCACCTCGCCCGCGGCGGAGTCCGGGACCGGGTCGGCGCCGCATCCGGCGAGCAGGGCGAGGCAGAGTGCGAGGCACAGCGCCACCACCCGCGACCCACGTCTGTGACCAGCCACCACCTGCCCGATCGTACGGGGCGGCGGTGAGCGGCCTGCGGTCAGACCCGGGTGACGGAGGAGACCGGCATCATGCCGACGGGGTCGTAGCGGACCGGGGCGCCGGGGTAGGGGGCGTGCACCACCTGGCCGTTGCCCACATACATCCCGATGTGGCTGGCGTCGTCGCGGTAGGTGACGAGGTCGCCCGGCCGCGCCTGGGCGAGGGGCACCTGCCGTCCGGCGTACCGCTGGGCCTGCGAGGTGCGCGGCAGGCCGACGCCCGCCTGGGCGTACGACCACTGCATGAGGCCCGAGCAGTCGAAGCCGGAGGGGCCGTTGGCGCCCCACACGTAAGGGCGGCCGACCGCGGACCTGGCGGCGGCGATGGCCGCGGCGGCCCGCGAGGAGGACGGGGCGCCGCCCGTCCCGGGCGTCCCGGGGCGGCTGCCGGAGCGCGAGGACCTGTCGTGCGCGGCGCGCTCGTCGCTCGGCAGCGAGTTGAGCAGCTGCCTGGCCTTGGCGAGCTTGTGTTCGACCGTGCGCTTGTGGCGGGCGACGATGGTGCGGCTCTTCTCCAGCTCGGCGAGCTTGCGCCCGGCCTCGGTGCGCTTCTGCGCGAGGCCGCGCTGGGCCTGCCGGAGATCGAGGAGCTGTGCCGCCTGCCGTGCGCTGACGCGGTCCAGGGCGGTGGCCTTGTCGAGGTAGCCGTCCGGGTCGGAGGAGAGCATCAGCTGGAGCGCGGGGTCGATGCCGCCCTCGCGGTACTGGGCCCCGGCGAGCGCGCCGAGCGCGCCGCGCATCTGGTTGATCCGCTCCTGGCCCCGCGCGATGCTGTCCCGGGCCCGCTCGACCTGCGCGCGCAGCTTGTCCGCGCGCTCGTCGGCCTTGTTGTACGCCTCGGTCGCCCGCTCGGCCTGTGCGTAGAGCCGGTCCACGGTGGCGCGGGTGTCGGACGGCTTGTCCTGCGGCGCGGCGCCCGCGGGCGCCGAGGCGAGGGCGGCGGCCGCGGTGGCCGCTGCCGCCGAGAGGACGGTGACGCGCGTGCCCCGGTCCGGGCCGGGCTGTGCGGGACGGCGATGGAACCCCACGGGTGGCCGCTCTCCCTTCCGCTGACGGACCCCCAGCTCTCCGGGGGAATGCGCGCCGACAGTAGCCCTGCGACTACGCGGCGGCCAACGACCCACGAGGGTGCGGACAGCGCTGCGCCCCGCTTCAGACGCAGGTCATCAGCGGGGCGCGGGGTCAGCGGCGGTTGCCGGAATTCGCCCGTTTGGGCGGCTGCGGCAGGGCGTTGACGTCAGACGGGGCCGGGCGGGGCGGCCGGGTCAGACGCGGACGCCGAACTGGAAGTCGCCGAGGTACTCCATGGCCTCGTAGCGCACCACGGCGCCGGGCTTGGGAGCGTGCAGCACCTGGCCGTTGCCCGCGTAGAAGCCGACGTGCGCGAGGTTGTTGAAGAACACCAGGTCGCCGGGCTTCAGTTCGCCCCGGCCGATCCTCGTGCCGTCGTTCTGCTGCGTGTACGTGGTCCGGCTGATGGAGACACCGGCCTGCGCGTACGCCCACTGGGTGAGGCCGGAGCAGTCGTAGGAATTGGGGCCGGTGCCGCCGGAGACGTACGGCTTGCCGATCTGGGTGGCGGCGGCGCTCAGGGCGGCGGCGCCGCGGTTGGAGGCGGGGGCCTCGTCGCCGAGGTCCGCGGGCTTGTCGGCAGCGCGGTCGGCGGCGCGGCTCGCGCGCTGCTTCTCCTTGGCGGCCAGGTCCGACTTCTCCTTGGCCGTCAGCGTGTTGAGGAGCCGCTGCGCCTCGCCGAGCTTGCCCTGCACTTCCCGCTTCTTCTTGCCCAGTTCCGTGCGGGTGTCGGCGAGGTCGTCGAGCTTGCCCGCGGCCTCCTTGCGCTGCTGCGCGAGGTCCCGCTGTTTCTTCTGGATCTTCTTGAGCGAGTCGACCTGCTGGCTGCTCAACTGGTCGAGGGTGGACGCCTTGTCGAGGTAGTCGTCCGGGTCGGAGGAGAGGAAGAGCTGCAGGGAGGGGTCGATGCCGCCGGAGCGGTACTGGGCGCTGGCCATCGAACCGAGGCCGTCGCGCAGCTCGTTCAGCTCTTCCTGGCCGTCGGCGACCTTGTCCTGGAGAGCGCCGATCTGCTTCTCCAGCTTCTCCTGCTTCTCCTTGGCGCCGTTGTACCTGTCGGTGGCCCGCCCCGCGTCTTCGTAGAGCTTGTCGACCTTGGACTTGACCTCGTCCTTGCTCGGCTTCGGCGCGGCCTGGGCGGCGCCTTGCGAGGTGAGGGCCACGGCAGCGGCGGCGGTCGCGGTGAGCACGGTCACGCGGGTGCGGCTCGGCTGCTTGGGTCGACGGTGGGACGCCACTCGGGCGGCTCCTTCTTCCTCCAGCCGCCCTACCAGGCGCGGCGGGCGGTTACCACCGCCGCCACCCCGGATGGGTGATCAACCGAGCGGGGGTTCGAAGGGTGACCCTAGTGACCTTCTTGTGATCAGTTCAAATCTCATCAGCAAAAAATCGGTCACCAAGCGCATTCTTTACCGATAACGCACAGCCAGTGATGATCTTCTGACGCTATGTCGTACGAGGCGCCGCCCAATTCAGGCATAAGGCCCAGGAGTTACGTGCGGTCCCTTAGCCCCGCGAAAGCCGCTTCAGCAGCACCACCGAAGCCACCGGCCGCGCGCCCGCCTTGGCGATCCCGTCGGCCACCTCGCGGTCGGTCGAGACGACGACCACGGGCCTGCCCGGCGGCTCCGCGCGCACCAGCTGACGGATCAACTCATCAGCGGTCACACCCGGCTTGGAGAAGAGCACCCGCACCCCGCGCGGCGGCGCGAGCAGCACCGGCGCGGCCAGCTCCGCCCCGTCGAAGACGCAGGTGACCTCGGCCCCCGACTGGAGGGCGAGCTGCGAGAGCGAGCCGAGCAGCCGCAGCCGCTGCTTCTCCAGCGGCATGGTCGGATAACCGGTCTTGGTGACGTTGTAGCCGTCGACGACGAGGTGCGCCTGGGGCAGGGCGAGCAACTGGTCGAGAATGGCCGGGTCGTTCTCGGAGAGCGCGCGGGCGGCGATGTCCTTCGGCGACATCCGGCCGGGCTCGACGGCGTCGACGGTCTCGGCGGGGCGTACGGAGACGGGCGGCAGGGCCAGTTCGCGCCGCAGCCCCTGGGCCGACTCAAGGACCGTGTCGAGCAGCAGCCGCACTCGCATGTCCTCGACGCTGCGCCCCTCGCGCGCCGCCCTGCGGCTGGCCTCCAGGGCCGCCTCGGTCTCGCCGAGCCGCGCCTTGAGCCGGCGCGTCTCGCTCTCGGCGGCGGAGAGCTGGGCCTGCCCCTCGGCGCGGATGGCCTCGGTCTCGGCGGTGGCCTTGCGCAGCGCCGCCTCCCCGCGCTTGACGTCGCTGAGCGCCCCGCGCAGCTTGCGGTGCATCGATTCGGCTTCCCTGCGCGCCGCCTCCAGCTCCGCGCGCAGCCGCTCGGTCTCCGCCCGGGTCTGGCCGCGGGCCGCGGCCAGCTCGGCGCGCAGCCGCTCGAGCTCGGCCTTGGCCTCCTCGTCGGCACGCTCGGCGTCCGCCCGCTGGGCCTCCTCGCCCGCGGCGGTCACCAGCTTCACCCAGCCGGGGGGACGCAGCACATAGGCCGCCGCCGCCACGTCCAGGGGATCGGCGGCCGGGGGCGGCGAGCCCGCGTCCAGGGCGCCGGCCAGCTCGGCCTGCGCCTCCCTGAGGCGTTCGCCGATGCGCTGGCGGAAGAGGGTGTCGTTCTCCAGCGCCGCCGCCATGGCGTTGGCCGCGAACTTCGCGCGCCGGGTGGGCGTGAAGCGGGCGTACTGCCGCAGCTGCCCTGGCAGCTCGGCCAGGGTCAGTCCGCCGAAGCCGTCCGAGACGATCTGGACGACCCGTCGGCGTACCCCGTCGGGCAGCGGGCGGTCGAGCACCTCAGCGGTGCCGTCGTCCGGCTCCCCGCCTGCGCTCTCCACCATCCGTCACCCCACTAGCTGTGCGGGCCCGCTCCCTCAGGAGCCGGTGCCCGGCCTGTCCACGAGTTCCACCTGATCCACCGCGTTGCACCAGCGGCAGCGCACCGACTCGATGGTCTCACTGACCACCTCGCGTTCCTCGACGTTCGACTCACCGGCCAGGTCGAGATGCACATACTCGACGACCTTCGACGTCCGGGTCACGTCGAAACGCGTGAGATTGCCGCACAGCGTGCAGCGCCACCGGGTGGTGTCGGTCGGCAGGGGAACCGTCATCGTGGCTGTTCGCTTCCGTCGGGGGCCGTGGTGCGCATTGCCCGTAACCCTAAGGCCTGTAAGGGGCGCCATGCGGCGGCCTCCGGCGCGGCATGGCGGTCTATGCGGTTAGCGCCCGTTACGTCATGCTCTGACCATGATCGACGCATGGGGTCCGAAGACGGTCCGGCTGCTCAGGTGCCGGTCCGCCCCGGTGACGTACGGACTGATCGCCCTCTGCTGCCTGGTCTTCGTGATCTCGCCGGTCTCCGGGTTCAACCCCGTCCACGGCACCGGGGACCGGCTGCTCGCCGCGCAGCAGGCCTACTTCGCGCGCTGGGGCGTGGTCCCCGCCGAACTGTTCAGCGGCGCCCCGCGCGCCGCGCTCGGCCCCTTCACCGCGCTGTTCGTGCACGGCAGCTGGGTGCATCTGCTCGGGAACATGCTCTTCCTGTACGTCTTCGGGGCGATGGTCGAGGAACGGATGGGCCACCTCCAGTACGCGCTCTTCTACGTCAGCTGCGGCTATCTCGCCCTCCTCGCCTACGCCGCCGCGCACGCGGGCTCCGGCCAGACGCTCGTCGGCGCGTCGGGGGCGATCTCCGCCGTGCTCGGCGCCTTCCTCTATCTCTTCCCGAAGGCGCGGGTCACCAGCCTCTTCCCGTTCCTCTTCTTCCTTCCGCTGCGCTTTCCCGCGTGGGTGGTGCTGCCGTTCTGGGTGGCGCTGCAGTGGCTGGCGGCGGGGCAGGGCGGCAAGGGCACGGGGGTGGCCTATCTGGCGCACCTGGTGGGCTTCTCGCTGGGGTTCCTGTACGCCTGGGGGTGGTCTGCGCGGAGGGCTAGAGTGAAAGCCCCAGCAGTACCGGCCACCGAGGGAGACAGCCAGCCGTGATCACCGCGATCGTGCTCATCAAGACCAGCGTGGACCGGATTCCGGAGATCGCCGAGTCGATCGCCGCGCTCGACTCGGTCAGCGAGGTCTTCTCCGTGACCGGTACGTACGACCTGATCGCGATGGTGCGGGTGCCGCGCCACGACGACCTCGCGGACGTCATCCCGGGGCGGATCAGCAAGATCCCCGGCGTGGAGGCGACGGACACACACGTGGCGTTCCGTACGTACTCGCAGCACGACCTGGAGGCGGCGTTCGCGATCGGCCTCGACTCGTAGCCGGGCGGCCCGGCTGCCCATGGCTCAGGCGGCGGCGCCGGTGTCCGGCACGCAGCGGCCGTCCTCGGTGCGGTAGTTCCACCGCGCGCCGTCCGCCACCAGCTCCTTGACTGCGCGCACGAAGCGCTCGACGTGCTCGTCCGGGGTGCCCGCGCCGAAGCTCACGCGGATCGCGTTGAGCGACTTCTCGCCGGGCGCTGCCTCGGGGGCGCCGCACTCGCCGGGCTCCTCGGCCTCGGCGCCGAGCAGGGTGCGCAGCAGCGGGTGGGCGCAGAACAGGCCGTCCCGTACGCCGATGCCGTACTCGGCGGAGAGCGCGGCGGCGAAGTGCGAGCTGTTCCAGCCGTCCACGACGAAGGAGATGACGCCGACGCGCGGCGCGTCGTCCCCGAAGAGCGAGAGCACCCGGACGGCGGGCACCTCGGCGAGCCCTTCGCGCACCTTGCGGATCAGGTACCGCTCGCGGGCCACCAGCTCGTCGAAGCCCGCCTCGGTGAGCGCCTTGCACGCGGAGGCGATGGAGTAGACGCCGATGACGTTCGGCGACCCCGCCTCGTGCCGGGCGGCGGTGTCGTGCCACTCCACGTCCACACCGCCGCCCGCTTCCTTGGGGCGACGGGCCACCTTCCGCGAGGCGCCGCCGCCCGCGAGGTAGGGCTCGGCCGCGCGCAGCCAGTCGGAGCGGCCCGCGAGCACGCCCGAGCCGAAGGGCGCGTACAGCTTGTGCCCGGAGAACGCGACCCAGTCGACGTCCAACTCCCGTACCGAGACCGGGTGGTGGGGCGCGAGCTGTGCGGCGTCGAGGACGATCCGGGCGCCGTGCGCGTGCGCGGCGGCCGCCAGCTCCCGGACGGGCCACAGCTCGCCGGTGACGTTCGAGGCGCCGGTGACGCAGACCAGGGCGGGCCCATGGGGTTCGCGGTCGGCCAGGGCCCGCTCCAGGGTCTGGACGGCCTCTTCGGGGGTGCGGGGCGCGTCGAGGTAGGTGACGCGGGCGTCCCGCCACGGCAGGAGCGAGGCGTGGTGCTCGGTCTCGAAGACGAAGACCTCGCAACCGGCGGGCAGCGCGGCGGCGAGCAGGTTCAGCGAGTCGGTGGTGGAGCGGGTGAAGACGACCTGGTCGTCCTCGCGGCAGTCGAGGAACTCCGCGACGGCCGTACGGGAGTTCTCGAAGAGGTCGGTGGAGAGCTGCGAGAGGTATCCGGCGCCGCGGTGCACGCTGCCGTAGTAGGGCGCGTACGCGGCCACGTCGTCCCACACCCGCTGGAGCGCGGGCGCGCTCGCCGCGTAGTCGAGCGCGGCGTACGTCACCTCGCCGCCGGTGACGAGCGGCACGGTGACGTCACGGCCGAGGACGGCCAGCGGGGCACAGACGGACGAGTCGGCGGCGACAGCGGAAACAGACATGGCGAACTCCCGTAAGAGGCAAGTGAGTTCACTGCGAAGACGCACGTACGGCGCGCATACGGCAGGGGCATGGCGTGGGTACGGCGGTGCAGCGAGGAATAGAGGAAGGTGTGCGGAGAGGGGCCGAAGGCCCTAACACATTCGCTTGCTCACGAGACTGCTTCCTTGAGGACCAGGACCCCAGGGCTGTGACATTCACCGATGTCCAGGGGTCCGCGCTTGCCATACGCCTTGCTGCGTACGACCTGGTCTTCACCCGGGGCACCCCGCCACGGACGGAGGGTTGCCGGACAGCGGGCCGGGGCCGTAGTCGCTGTCACTCATGACCTGTCCAGCATCCTGCCACACGATCTTCGACGCGCAAGGCGCAGTCCAGAATCCGGACTGCGCCTTGCGTCACACGGGTGGCGGGAAGGGTCAGCGGTTGCTGGCCGCCACCCACCGCTCCAGGGCCTTCTTCGCGGCCCCGGAGTCGATCGCTTGGGCCGCCTTCTCGATGCCGGCGCGGATCTGCTCCACCAGGGTGGCGTCGGTCGGGTCGAGGGCGACGAGCGCCGCCGCCGAGTTCAGCAGCACCGCGTCCCGCACCGGCCCGCTCTCGCCGTCGAGCAGCCGCAGGGCGACCTCCGCGTTGTACGAGGCGTCCGCGCCCCGCAGCGCCTCCACGGGCACCAGCTCGATGCCGACGTCACGGGGGTCGAAGGCCTCCTCGCGCACCGCGCCGTCCCGCACCACCCACACCCGGGAGGTGGCCGTCGTCGTCAGCTCGTCGAGCCCGTCGTCGCCGCGGAAGACCAGGGCCGACGAGCCGCGCTCGGCGAGCACCCCGGCGACGATCGGCGCGACACGCGCGTCGGCCACACCCGTGGCCTGGGCCCGCACCCTGGCGGGGTTGGTGAGCGGACCGAGGAAGTTGAAGGTCGTCCGGATGCCCAGCTCCTTGCGAGCCGGGGCCACATGGCGCAGCGCGGGATGGAACTTCACCGCGAAGCAGAACGTGATCCCCGCTTCCTCGGCCACCTCGACGACCCGCTGGGGTGTGAGGTCCAGATTGACGCCCAGCTTCTCCAACACGTCGGAGGCGCCGGACGCGCTGGAGGCGGCGCGGTTGCCGTGCTTGACGACCTTCGCGCCCGTGCCCGCGACGACGATCGCGGACATGGTCGAGATGTTGACGGTCTTCGCGCCGTCGCCGCCGGTGCCGACGATGTCGACGCTCGGCCCCGGCACGTCGATGACGCGGGCGTGCGCGTACATGGCGCGTACCAGGCCGGAGATCTCCTCGACGGTCTCGCCCTTGGCCCGCAGCGCGACCGCGAACCCGGCGATCTGCGCGTCGGTGGCCTCACCGCGCATGATGCGGTCCATGGCCCAGGCGGTGTCGTCGGCGCTCTGGTCGCGCCCGTCGAGCAGGCCGTTCAGCACGTCGGGCCAGGAACGGCCCGCCGCGGTAGTGCCTCCTGCGGGGGTCACAGCGCTCATTGCCGCTCCTGGTCTTCGTCCGTATGGAAGGAAGCCCCGGCCTGCCGGGGTGGGACCACCCTATCCAGCCCCGGGGACGGCAAAGAGCCCCGTCCAGGCAATGGACGGGGCTCTCGCCGTGGCGACCCTGTTGGTCAGTGCTTTTGGAGCCTCAGGTGATCAGTGGTGGCCGTGGCCGCTGGTGATCTCCTTGTACTCCTCGGCGGTGGGCTTGGGGATCTGGTTGTCCTCCCCGTAGTAGCCCTTGGAGAGCTTGGCCCGGAGCTTCTGCGAACCGGAGACCTTGCGCTCGACACCGTTCTCGTCGACCGTCGGGCCGATCTCGACCGGCGCGTACTGCTCGTGCGCGGTGAGGGTGTGCAGCTGACCCTGGTCGAGCGGCTCGTGGACCTCGATGAACTCACCGTGCGGCAGGCGCTTGATGATGCCCGACTCGCGGCCGTGCAGCACCTTGTCCTTGTCGCGGCGCTGGAGACCCAGGCAGATCCGCTTGGTGACGATGAAGGCGATGACCGGGGCGACGAAGAACCCGATCCGCACGAACCAGGTGATCGCGTTGATCGACAGGTGGAAGTGCGTGGCCCAGAGGTCGTTTCCACCACCGATCAGCAGGACCATGTACCAGGTGATCCAGGCGACACCGAACGCGGTCCTGGTCGGCACGTTGCGCGGCCGGTCCAGGATGTGGTGCTCGCGCTTGTCGCCGGTGACCCAGGACTCGATGAACGGGTAGACCGCGATGGCCACGAGGACCAGCGGGAAGATGACCAGCGGGATGAAGACGCCCAGGACGAGCGTGTGACCCCAGAGGTTGATCTCCCAGCCCGGCATGACACGGATCAGGCCTTCGGAGAAGCCCATGTACCAGTCGGGCTGGGCGCCGGTCGACACCTGGTCCGGACGGTAGGGGCCGAGCGCCCAGATCGGGTTGATCGAGGCGATCGCCGAGATGGCCGCGATGACACCGAAGACCAGGAAGAAGAAGCCTCCGGCCTTGGCCATGTACACGGGCAGCAGCGGCATGCCGACGACGTTCTTGTTGGTCTTGCCGGGGCCCGCGAACTGCGTGTGCTTGTGGTAGAAGACCAGGATCAGGTGCGCCACCATCAGGCCGAGCATGATGCCGGGCAGCAGCAGGATGTGGACCGAGTAGAACCGGGCCACGAAGTCGCCGCCGGGGAACTCCCCGCCGAACAGGAACATCGACAGGTACGTGCCGACGACCGGGACGGACAGGATCGCGCCCTGCATGAAGCGGACACCGGTGCCGGAGAGCAGGTCGTCCGGGAGCGAGTAACCGGTGAAGCCGGTGAACATGCCGAGGACGAACAGCAGGAAGCCGAACAGCCAGTTGACCTCACGCGGCTTGCGGAAGGCGCCCGTGAAGAACACGCGCATCATGTGCACGAACATGCCGGCGAGGAAGATCAGCGCCGCCCAGTGGTGGATCTGCCGGATCAGCAGACCACCGCGCACATCGAAGGAGATGTGCATGGTCGAGTTGAACGCCTCGGACATCAGCTGTCCCTGGAGGGGGACGTAGCTGCCGTGGTACTCCACCTCGTTCATCGACGGGTGGAAGAACAGCGTCAGGTACACACCCGTGAGGATGATGATGATGAAGCTGTACAGGCAGATCTCACCGAGCATGAAGGACCAGTGGTCCGGGAAGATCTTGCGCATGTTGGCCTTGGCCAGGGAGTAGATCCCAAGACGGCCGTCGGCCCAGTCGGCCACCCGCTCGCCGGCGGGTGCCTTCTTCTTGTTGTCGCTGCTCATCAGGTCAGCCCCTCTCGAAGAAGGCAGGACCGACGGGCTCTTCGAAGTCGCCGAGCGCCTCAAGATAGCCGTCCTCGTTCACGCCGATCCGCAGCTGCGGCAGGGCGTGACCAGCGGGGCCGAAGATCACTCGGGCGCCGTCGGAGAGGTCGAAGGTGGACTGGTGGCACGGGCAGAGGACGTGGTGCGTCTGCTGCTCGTACAGGGAGATCGGGCAGCCCACGTGGGTGCAGATCTTGGAGTACGCGACGACGCCTTCGTGCGACCACTCGAGCTCGCGCTTGTCCTTGATGTTCTCCGGCTGGATCCGGACGATCATCAGGGCGGCCTTGGCGATCTGGGTCTGGAAGTCGTGGTCGTGCTCCGACATGCCCTCGGGCATGGCGAACGTCAGCGAACCGACCTGGACGTCCGAGGGACGCAGCGGCTCGTGCGTGTTCATGTTCACGAGCATCTTGCCCTTGGCCCACTTGGTGTGCCGGAGCTTGTCCTCGGGCAGCGGCCCGAGGTCACGCAGCAGGACGACACCGGAGAGCGGGACCAGGGCGAGCGCGCCGAACATCGTGTTGCGGAGCAGCTTGCGCCGTCCGAACTGCGACTCCTCGGCACCGGCCTTGAAGTCGGCCATGACCTTGGCCCTGACCTCGGGCTCCGCCTCGATCGGGTGACGCTCGTCGGCGACCTCCACGTCGGACATCAGGGTGCGGGCCCAGTGGACCGCGCCCGCGCCGATGCAGAAGAGGGCCAGACCGAGGGTCATGCCCAGGGCGAAGTTCAGACCGCTGATGTGACCGATCGGCCAGATGAAGACGCTCTTGTCCGCCGGGATGGTCACGAACGCCGCGATGAAGCCGACCGTGGCGAGCATGGACAGCGTGAACATGAACGCGATCGCACGCTCGGAGCGCTTCGCGGCCCGCTCGTCGATGTCCTGGATGCGGTGCTGGTGGGGCGGAAGGCCCGGGTCGGCGAACGGGTTCTCGTCCGCGACCGCGACCGAACCGTGCTCGGGCTCGGTCACCTGCTTGCTGGGCAGGTTCTCTTCTGGAATCTCTTGGCTACTCATGACTTCTTGGCCTTTGCGGTCCGAGCGGCGACCCACACGGCGACCGCGATCAGCGAGCCGAGACCGAAGATCCAGCCGAAGAGGCCTTCACTGACCGGGCCCAGTCCACCCAGCTTGAGACCACCAGGGCTCTGGGTCTTCTCGCCGTTGACCGCGTCGAGGTACGCGATGATGTCCTTCTTCTCCTTCTCCGGCATCGTCGTGTCGGGGAAGGAGGGCATGTTCTGCGGGCCGGTCTGCATGGCCTCGTAGATGTGCTTCGGGGAGACACCTTCGAGCGACGGCGCGAACTTGCCGTGCGTCAGCGCGCCACCTTCACCGGTGAAGTTGTGGCACTGGGCGCAGTTGGTGCGGAACAGCTCGCCACCCTTGGCGATGTCCGCCCCGTCCGGGTTGTACTGCTTCTCGGTGGGGACCGAGGGACCGGCACCCAGCGACGAGATGTACGCCGCCAGCTGGTCGATCTGGGCCTGGTTGTAAATGACCTTCTTCTTGGGCGCCTGGGCGCCCTGCTGCTGGAGCGGCATACGCCCGGTGCCGACCTGGAAGTCGACCGCCGCGGCGCCCACGCCCACCAGGCTCGGACCGTCGGAGGAGCCCTGACCGCCGGTTCCGTGGCAGCTGGAGCAGCCCACGGCGTAGAGCTTCTTGCCCTCGTCGATGGCGAGGGACTGGGCGGTGTCATCGGCTTGCGCCTTGTCCGCCGGCGCGAACGCGGCGTACAGCCCCCCGGTGGCCGCCAGCGCGAGGAGTAGGACGACGACCGCCGCCAGCGGATGGCGTCGTCGTGCGGAGAGCTTTTTCACGGATTACCCCGGTGTCAGGATCTTCTGCGTCGATGCTTCTGGAATGTTTCGGTACGTCGCGTGAGCGACCCCGCCGATTACTTGATCATGTAGATCGTGGCGAAGAGGCCGATCCAGACCACATCGACGAAGTGCCAGTAATAGGACACGACGATGGCTGCGGTCGCCTGTTCATGGGTGAACTTCCTGGCCGCGTAGGTCCGGCCGAGGACCAGCAGGAAGGCGATCAGGCCGCCTGTCACATGCAGTCCGTGGAAGCCGGTGGTCAGGTAGAACACCGAGCCGTACGGGTCGGAGGAGAGCGAGAGCCCGTCCTTCTTGACCAGCTCGGTGTACTCGTACACCTGACCGCCGATGAAGACCGCACCCATGATGAAGGTGACGATGAACCACATCCGGAGCTTCTTCACGTCGCCACGCTCAGCGGCGAAGACGCCGAGCTGACACGTGAGGGAGGAGAGCACCAGGATGGTGGTGTTCGTCGCCGAGAACGGGAAGTTAAGGGCCGAGGCCATTTCCTTCCAGTGATCAGGACCTGTCACCGATCGCAGGGTGAAGTACATCGCGAAGAGGGCCGCGAAGAACATCAGCTCGGAACTCAGCCAGATGATGGTTCCGACGCTGGTGAGGTTCGGTCGATTGACCGGCGGGTGCGCGTGCCCGGTATCTACTGTCGTTGCTGTCGCCACGACCGACATTATGTCGGTCGCTTATCCCGCCCTCACCCCGGGGGGTGCCGTTCGGAGTGTCTGCGGGGTGTGTCCTGCCCGTATGGCCCATCGCGGGGCTGTCCGAACCGCTGTTGACGGGGTGTCGGGAGGAGTAGCATCCGCGCATCGCTTCCCGATCCCACGCAGCTCGACGTATCGGAGGAACAATGCAGCCGACCGCCACGGTGCTGGTCTACAGCGACAACGCGAGCACCCGCGAGCAAGTCCGGCTGGCCGCCGGGCGCAGGCCGGCGACGGACGTTCCCGAGGTCGAGTTCATCGAGTGCGCCACGCTGCCCGCGGTGCTCGAACACCTGGACGGGGGCGGTATCGACGTCTGTGTGCTCGACGGCGAGGCGAAGCCCGCCGGCGGCATGGGCGTGGGCCGCCAGATCAAGGACGAGATCTTCCAGGCGCCGCCCGTGCTGCTCCTCATGGGCCGCCCGCAGGACGCCTGGCTGGCCACCTGGAGCCGCGCGGAGGCGGCGGTGACCCTTCCGATCGAGCCGGTGGAGTTCGCGGACGCGCTGGCCGCCCTGCTGCGCAGCAGGCGGTCCGTGGGGGCCTGACGGCGCTCTGTGCCGCCTTCTGCGGCGCTGCTAGACGTGCGGCCGCAGTCGGGCCGCGTCGGCGGCCGAGGGGCCTTCCTTGGTGCCGGAGAGCAGCGCGCTGCCCTTGCGCCAGTTCTGCCAGCTCATGTTCCAGTCGCCGAGGCCGTTGCCGAACGTCGGCATGTCCTCGCCGTAGCTGTTGACGACCTTGACCAGGTCGCCCTGGCGCACGGTCTCGTAGAACCAGGCGGCGTTCCCGGTGCTCATGCCGGTGCAGCCGTGGCTGGTGTTGGCGTTGCCCTGGGAGCCGGTCGACCAGGGCGCGGCGTGCACGTACTCACCGGAGTCGGTGACCCGCGTCGCGTAGTAGACCTGCTTGTCGTAGAAGTCGGAGGCGCCGATGCTGGCGCTGGTCATGCGTACGGAGTACTCCTTGCCGAGCACGACCTTGACGCCGTTGCGGGTGGAGTAGCCGGGCTTGCCCGTGGTCACCGGGATCGAGTTGATCTCCTTGCCGTTGCGGTAGACCGTCATCCAGTGGGACGAGGCGTCCGTCACGGCCTCGAGCCGGTCGCCGGTGGTGAACTTCAGCGGCTTGGTCTCGGTGCCCCACAGCTGGTCGCCGACCTTGATGCCGTCGAGGTTGCTGGAGACGTTGATGGTGGCGTTGGCGGGCCAGTACTCCTTGGGGCGGTAGTGCAGCGTCTCGCTGTCCACCCAGTGCCAGGCGCCCTCGGCCGCGGGCACCGACCTGACCTTCAGGGCGCGCTCGACGGCCGCCCTGGCCTCCTTGTCCTTCACCGGGGCGCTGAGCGTGGCCGTGACGGGCTGGCCCACGCCGTACTTGCCCGCCTCCGGGCCGAAGGTGACCTTCAGGCGCTTCTTCTCGGCGGGGGTCTGCGTGTCGAAGGTCAGCATCTTGCGGCCGGGTGAGCCGTCGTCGTCCTCGGTGCTCACCCGGAGCGTGTAGTGGGCGCCTGCGGCCAGTGGCGTGGTGCTGTGCCAGCGGGTGCCGTCGGCGGAGAGTTCGCCCGCCACGTACCGCCCCATCGCGTCGGTGGCCGTCACGTCGGTGATCCGCCCGTCCTTGCCCTCGGCGGTCACTTCCAGGGGCTTGTCCGGGTCCGCCTTCTTGCTGCCCACGGGGCCGTTGAAGGCGATCTGGCCGGCCGCGTCGTACGGCTTCGCCGAGAGCGGGTGGCCGTCGGAGCTGCCGCACGCCGTGGCCCCCGCACCGAGGGCGGCCACCAGCGTCGTGCAGCTCAGTACCGTGCGAATTCGCGGTGAGTGGCTCATGAACCCACGGTATGGAGGTTCATTCTGTCCGGCGCGGTGAGTGACCCGTCCGGGGGTCAAGCACGACACGCCGAGAGGCCCGGGCGCTCCTGACGGAGCGTCCGGGCCTCTCGGTGCGGCTCGGGAGCTACAGACTCACTGGGTCTGGTTCTCGCCGCGGTAGTACTCGAAGACCCAGCCCCACAGGCCGATGAGCAGCAGGGGGGCCGAGAAGTACAGCAGCCACCAGCCGATGGCGATGCTCATGAAGGCGAGCGCGCCACCGACGGCGAGGGAGAGCGGCTGCCAGCTGTGCGGGCTGAAGAAGCCCACCTCGCCGGCCTCGTCCGCGACGTCGGCCTCCTTGTTGTCCTGTGCGGAGGCGTCGACCCGCCGGGCCGTGAAGGCCAGGTAGTAGCCGATCATGATGCACAGGCCGAAGGCCAGGAAGAGCGCCGTGGTGCCGGCGGGCTCCTTCGACCACACGCCATAGACGATCGCCATGGCGAGGACGAAGACGCTCAGCCAGATGAACATCTTGCCCTGGATCTTCACTTCGCGGCCTCCTTGTCGCCACCGAACATCTTGGTGTCCTTCTGCCCGGCGTTCTCGAGCTGGCCGAGCGCGGCGATGTCCGGGTGGTGCAGGTCGAAGGCCGGCGATTCACTGCGAATGCGCGGCAGGGTGAGGAAGTTGTGCCGCGGCGGCGGGCAGGACGTCGCCCACTCCAGCGAGCGGCCGTAGCCCCACGGGTCGTCGACCTCGATCTTCTTGCCGTACTTGGCCGTCTTCCAGATGTTGTAGAAGAACGGCAGGATCGACAGACCCAGCAGGAACGAGCAGATCGTCGAGATCGTGTTCAGCGCGGTGAAGCCGTCGGCGTGCAGGTAGTCCGCGTACCGGCGGGGCATGCCCTCGGCGCCCAGCCAGTGCTGGACCAGGAACGTGCCGTGGAAGCCCACGAACAGCGTCCAGAACGTGATCTTGCCGAGGCGCTCGTCCAGCATCTTGCCGGTGAACTTCGGCCACCAGAAGTGGAAGCCGGAGAACATCGCGAAGACCACGGTGCCGAAGACGACGTAGTGGAAGTGCGCGACCACGAAGTACGAGTCCGAGACGTGGAAGTCCATCGGCGGCGAGGCCAGGATGACGCCCGTCAGACCACCGAAGGTGAAGGTGATCAGGAAGCCGACGGCCCAGAGCATCGGGGTCTCGAAACTCAAGGACCCCTTCCACATCGTGCCGATCCAGTTGAAGAACTTCACGCCTGTCGGCACGGCGATCAGGAACGTCATGAAGGAGAAGAACGGCAGTAGTACGCCGCCTGTGACGTACATGTGGTGCGCCCACACCGTCACGGAGAGACCCGCAATGGCGATGGTCGCGCCGATCAGACCCATGTAGCCGAACATCGGCTTGCGGGAGAAGACCGGAATGACCTCGGAAATGATTCCGAAGAACGGCAGCGCGATGATGTACACCTCTGGATGGCCGAAGAACCAGAAGAGGTGTTGCCACAGCAGTGCGCCGCCATTGGCCGCGTCGAAGATATGGGCGCCGAATTTGCGGTCCGCCTCGAGGGCGAAGAGCGCGGCGGCCAGCACCGGGAAGGCCAGCAGGACCAGCACGGCGGTCAGCAGCACGTTCCACACGAAGATCGGCATGCGGAACATGGTCATGCCGGGCGCGCGCATGCAGATGATCGTGGTGATGAAGTTGACCGAGCCGAGGATCGTGCCGAAGCCGGAGAAGGCCAGACCCATGATCCACATGTCGGCGCCGATGCCCGGCGAGCGGACGGCGTCCGAGAGCGGGCTGTAGGCGAACCAGCCGAAGTCGGCCGCGCCGTTCGGCGTGAGGAAACCGCCGACCGCGATGAGCGAGCCGAACAGGTAGAGCCAGTAGGCGAACATGTTCAGCCGCGGGAAGGCGACGTCGGGCGCGCCGATCTGGAGCGGCATGATCCAGTTGGCGAAACCGGCGAACAGCGGCGTCGCGAACATCAGCAGCATGATCGTGCCGTGCATCGTGAACGCCTGGTTGAACTGCTCGTTCGACATGATCTGCGTACCCGGGCGGGCGAGTTCGGCGCGCATGAAGAGCGCCATCACTCCGCCGATGCAGAAGAACGCGAACGACGTGACCAGATAAAGCGTGCCGATCGTCTTGTGGTCAGTGGTGGTCAACCACTTGATGACGACGTTTCCCGGCTGCTTGCGCCTGACGGGCAGCTCGTTCTCGTACGAGTCTTCTGCTGCCGCGGCACCCTGGGGTTCGTTGAGGATGCTCACAGGTTGTTCGTCTCCCGGTTCTTCTCGTGGGGCGTCTGCTCGATGCCGGCCGGGATGTAACCGGTCTGGTTCTTCTTCGCCAGGTCCTCGAGGTGCTGCTTGTAGCGCTCGGGAGAGACGACCTTGACGTTGAAGAGCATCCGCGAGTGGTCGACGCCGCACAGCTCGGCGCACTTGCCCATGAAGGTGCCCTCCTTGTTGGGGGTCACCTCGAAGGCGTTGGTGTGGCCCGGGATGACGTCCTGCTTCATGAGGAACGGCACCACCCAGAAGGAGTGGATGACGTCACGCGAAGTCAGGACGAAGCGGACCTTCTCGCCCTTGGGGAGCCAGAGGGTCGGACCGGGGTTGCCGTTCTGGGGGTTCCGGTCGCCGGGGGTGCCGACTTCGTAGACGCCGTTGGCCTTGGCCGGGAAGTCCTCGCGGAACCTCTCCGGGATCGCCTCGAGGTCCTTGGACGTCTTGGCGTTCTCCTTGCCGGCGCCCGGCACGTTCTCGACGTAGTTGAAGCCCCAGCTCCACTGGTAGCCGACCACGTTGATGGTGTGGGCCGGCTTCTCCTCCAGCTTGAGGAGCTTCGACTCGTCACGTGCCGTGAAGTAGAAGAGCACGGAGACGATGATGAGGGGGACGACCGTGTACAGCGCCTCGATGGGCATGTTGTAACGGGTCTGAAGAGGTACTTCCACCTTGGTGCGGCTGCGCCGGTGGAAGATGACGCTCCACAGGATCAGACCCCAGACCAGCACGCCCGTGGCGAGCGCTGCCGCCCACGAGCCCTGCCAGAGGGAGAGAATCCGCGGAGCCTCTTCCGTTACCGGGGTGGGCATTCCAAGGCGGGGGAAATCCTTGTATGTGCAACCGGTGGCGGTCGCCAGGATCAGGCCCGCAGTCAGCACCTGCGGCAGCTTCCGCCGCATCGGGCGCCGCGACGAGCGGTCGGAGCCGTTGGGACTCACGTAGCGCCTTCCCGAGAGTCTCGCCCGCGCGGTCGGCTGCGGCCTTCACGCTGGTCGGTCGCCGCCCTGCGACGGGCAGGGGTTTGGATGTTTATGCGGAGCAAACCCTACTGGACGCATTTTGGGGTCGCGCGGGGAGGGTGCCTAACGCGCCGCGGGTCACTCCGAAGGGTGGGACGGCGCGCCGTCCCACCCTTTCTGACGGGGGGTTGGTTGCCTCTTAGC
>NZ_WMBF01000635.1:0-3186 GCF_019400875.1 Streptomyces anatolicus
CCTCCCCACCCTCCCCGATTTCGCCGGCCGCGAGGCCGAGATACGCCTCCTGGGCGAGACCCTGCGCCGCGCCGTGACCGGCGACGCCATGGCCGTGGCGACGCTGACCGGCCTCGGCGGCGTCGGCAAGACCGCCCTCGCCGTGCACGTCGCGCACGCCCTGCGCGAGGACTTCCCCGACGGACAGCTGTACGTGGACCTGCGCGGCGCCGACCCCGCACCCGGCACCCGGTCCGCCGCCGCCCCCGGCATGGACAGCGGCAGCGCGCTCACCGGTTTCCTGCGCGCCCTCGGCGTACCCGAGAGCGCCGTGCCCGACGGCCTCGACCAGCGGACCGCCCTGTACCGGTCGCTGCTGGCCGGGCGCCGCGTCCTCGTGCTCCTCGACAACGCCCGCGACACCGCGCAGGTGCGGCCCCTGCTGCCCGGCGCCCCGGGCTGCGCGGTCCTGGTGACCAGCCGTTCGCGGACCATCACGCTGCCCGGCGCGCGCCTCGTCGACGTCGAGACGATGGACGAGCGGGAAGCCCTCGGCCTGCTCGCCGCCATGATCGGCCACGACCGCGTGGCCGACGAACCGGCCGCCGCCCGCGAACTGGTCGCCACCTGCGGCGGACTGCCGCTCGCCGTCCGCATCGCCGCCGCCCGGCTGGCCGCGCGGCCCGGCCGCTCCGTCGCCGACCTCGCCGCCCGGCTGCGCGACGAACACCGCAGGCTGGACGAGCTGCGCGTGGACGACCTCGGCGTCGAGGCCACCTTCCGGCTCGGCTACGAAGCGCTCGACCCCGGCCTGGCCCGCGCCTTCCGCATGGTGTCGCTCTGCTACATGCCCTCCTTCTGCCGGGGAGCCGCGGGCGCCCTGCTCGACGTGGGTGACGAGGAAGCGGAGACGGCCGTGGAGCGGCTTGTCGACGCGGGCCTCATGGAGCTGCACGGCGAGGACCGCTACCGCTTCCACGACCTGGTCAGGCTCTTCGCCAGGCAGCTGTGCGACCGCCACGAGAGCGCCGAGGAGCGCGCCGCCGCCCGGCTGCGGTTCCTCGACTACGTCCTCGCCACCGTCGTCACCGCCATCCGCCGCACGAAACCGCACAGCGTCCTGCCCGACCTGCTGCACCGGCCGGCCTCCCCGGGCAAGACCCTGCCGGACGAGGCCGCCGCGCGGGACTGGCTCGTCGTCGCGCACTCGCGCCTGTACGCGGCCGCCGAGAACGCCCTGCGGCACGTCCAGGACCTCCCCGACCCCCCGGAGGGCGGTGGCGTCCCGCCCGGCCTGCGCCCCACCGTCGACCTCCTCACCGCCTGGTCCCACCTCCTGGCCGGGACCGCCCGCCACCGCGACCTGGAACCGCTCGCCGAACTCGCCCTCGACACCGCCCGACGGCACGGCGACGACCTCTGCGCGGCCCGCGCCCTGCGCCTGCTCGGCGCCCCGCACTACGGCACCGAGACCTACGGCCGCGCCGAACGGATGCTGCGCGAGAGCCTGCGCCTGGCCGCGTCGGCGGGCGACCCGCTCGTCGGCGCCGAGGGCAGCCACGAACTGGGCATCGTCCTCATGGGCACCGGCCGCCCCGAGGACGCCCTGGAGCAACTGCGGCTCGCGTACGCGAGGTTCGGTGCGCTCGGCGGCCACAGCGACCGCGTCCGCGTCCTGTCCCACATGGCACGGGTGTACGTCGCTCTCGGGCGGCGTACGGAAGCCGACACCGCGCTCTTTGAAGCGGTGGGCCAGGCACGGCAGTCGGGCAGCACGTCCACTCTCGCGCACGTCCTCTACCAGGCGGGCTGCGCCCTGCTCGCGGACGGCCGCGCCGCCGAGGCCGCGGACCGGCTGCGCGAGGCACGGCGCCTGCACGCCCGCGCCCGCGACCCGCGCTGGGAGGCCCTGTGCTGGGCCCGCCTCGCCACCTGCGAACTGGACCTGGGCAGCCCCGGTAAGGCCATGGACTGCGCGGACGCGGCACTGGCCGTCGAGGGCGAGCTGGGCGACGCCTTCTGTCACGCCCTGGCGATGGCCGCGCGGGGCCGGGCGCTGCTCACCCTCGGCGACCTCGACCGGGCCAGGGGCGCCCTGCTGATCGCCTACCGCGTCCTCGACCGGCGCGGCGCCGCGGAGGCCGCCGAGATCGCCGCGCTCCTCGCCCAGTGGAAGCCGCGCACGGGCGCGCCCAGGCCCGTGCTCTCGGCCCGCGGCTGAGCCCCGGCCCCGCCGAGCCGTCGCGGCCCGTACGGGAGGGCAGCCCCGGCTGCCCCTGACGTGGCCCTTTCGTACAAGGAGAGAGCCCGCGGCGCCCTCTACCGTGCCCGTATGACGTGGTGGAACTCCCTTGACCCGGCCGCGGTGACCGTTGACCCCGGTGGCCGAGCGACCGTACGGCTTCGCGTACGCAATACGGGAGACACGGTCGAGGAGTACCGGCTCGGGGTGGTCGGCACCCCGGCGGGCTGGGCCCGCGTCGAACCGGACGTGCTGCGGCTCTACCCGGGCAGCGAGGGCACGGCCGAGATCTCCTTCGCGCCGCCCCGCTCGCCGGACGCGACCGCCGGGCCGACGCCGTTCGGCATCCGGGTCGAGCCCCGTGAACACCCCGAGTCCCGCGATGTCGTCGAGGGCCAGGTCACCGTCGCGCCCTTTACCGAGATACGGGCGGAACTCCTTCCGCCCACCGTCGTCGGCCGTTTCCGCGGCCGCGCCTCGCTCGCCGTGGACAACCTCGGCAACACCCCGCTCACCGCGTCGCTGATCGCCCGCGACGACGCCGACCGGCTCACCTTCGACGTGCTGCCCACGAGCATCCAAGTCGCCCCGGGCCGCGCGGTGTTCGCCAAGATGACGGTCCGCCCGCAGCAGGTCCAGTGGACGGGCCCCGCGCAACCGCACCCGTTCACCGTCTCCGTACGCCGCTCCGGCGACGACACCGCCTACGAGCTGCCCGGCAGCTTCGACCAGCGTCCGGTCCTGCCGCGCCTGCTCCTCGCGCTCGGCGGCATCCTCGCGGCCCTCGCCATCGCGTTCGTGGTGTTCTGGTTCTCCTTCGCACCCAAGCTGACGGGCTCCGCGCGCGAGAACCAGGCCGCCGCGGCCCCGGACACCGCCCCGCAGGGCGGCGAGAAGGACAAGCTCGGGGACGCGCCGCCGCCCCCGAAGGACAAGAAGGTCGTCGACTCCGGGGGCGACGGGGG
>NZ_WMBF01000636.1:0-3173 GCF_019400875.1 Streptomyces anatolicus
GGGGACGCCATGCTTTCGAGGATCTGTTCCCATTCGGCGTGCGGGTACCCGAAGACGCGGCACTTCCAGGTCCGGTCGCCGCTCGCCTCGTGGCAGGTGAGGTCGGCGCGGATCTCCAGCGGCCCGCGGTGTCCCGTGGGCGCCCGGAGCGTCAGCCGCTTCTCGGCGGTGGGGCCGGTGTGCGGCCACACCAGGGTGCCGTCGTCGCCCGCGCCGACGACGTGGGCGGGTTCGTGGTTGAGGTGGACGGTGACGCGGGCCTCTTTCAGGAGGGCACCGGCGGTCTGCTTGATGAGGGCGACCACTTCGAGGCCGTGATCGTCGCCGGGGCGGGCTTCGGTCTCCTGCATGATGAACTGCGGGCAGTCCGCCTTGTCCCGCTCCTCCAGGACGTGCGCCATCTGCTGCCGCAGCTGTGCCGTCTGGGCGTCGGTCGAGTGCTTCGCGACCCGCACCTGCCACCAGGCGACGGCGACGGCCCCGCTGGACACGGCGGAACTCGCCACCGCGATGTAATCCGTAGCCTCCACCCGGCACCTCTCGCCCGTGGGTCCCCCTGCCTCGTCCTCCGCCATTGTGGCGTCGGAGGGGCGGGCGGACCTGAGTAACCGGGCAATGCGCGGGCACGGAAGGCGTGCGCGAACACGGGATGCAGAGGCCGTGGCGGGAATCGAACCCGCGTTACTGGATTTGCAGTCCAGCCCCTCAGCCACTCGGGCACACGGCCAAGTCGTCGACCTGACTCCTCGAACGTAGCCGGGGCGGCCGCGAGGCCTCAAGGGAACGGCTGGGCCCGCAATGTGACTGCCATGCCGCGTTCATATAGGTCGGGACCTGGCCTATTCGCCTCCTAGCGTGGTGCTTGTTCCTACGGAGCGGTACCCACGGAAGGCGGCCACCACCATGCCCGGAACCGACACCACGACCTTCGACCAGCCGGCGATCACCGGCGAGCGCGCTGACCTGCTGGAGGCGCTGGACCACCACCGGACCATGCTCCGCCGCACGGCACGCGACCTCACGGACGAGCAGGCCGGCCTGCGCAGCACCGCCAGCGAGCTGTGCGTCGGCGGCATCATCAAGCACGTCACCTCGGTCGAGCGGGTCTGGGTCGCCTTCATCCAGGAGGGTCTTCCGGCCCTGGGCGACGTGACCGACATGACCGAGGACGACTGGGCCCGGCGCAACGACGAGTTCCGGATGCTGCCCGGCGAGACGCTTGCCGGAGTGCTGGACGCGTACGCCGAAGTCGCCCGTACCACGGATGAGTTGGTGCGCGGTCTGGCCGACCTCGACGTCTCCCACCCGCTCCCCGAAGCCCCCTGGTTCGAGGCCGGAGCGCGGTGGACGGCCCGCCGGACACTGCTGCACATCATCGGCGAGACCGCGCAGCACGCGGGGCACGCGGACATCATCCGTGAGTCCCTCGACGGCGCCCTCAGCATGGCTTGAGCTATGTCGGCCGCGGCGCGTCCAGCTCCGCCCAGACCGTCTTGCACGGGCCGCACGAGGGCGGCCACAGGTCCGTGCCCCAGCGGTCGGCCAGCGCCTCGACCAGGAGCAGGCCCCGGCCCGACTCCTCGCCGAGGGACGGGTGTCGGGGGTGCGGCGGCGGACTCCGGTCCACCCGTGCGTCCGTCACCTCGATACGGAGCGTGTCCGTGCCGGTGAGCTTCAGGGCGAGCCGGAAGCTCCGGCCGGGTACGTGGCCGTGCAGCACGGCGTTGTTCGCCAGCTCGGCGACGATGTGCTCCGCGGTCTCGTACGGGCGGTCCCATCTGCGCAGTTGCTCCCGCGCCAGGAGCCGGGCAAGGCGGGCGCCGCGTCGCGTGGCGGAGAACAGGGCCGCGAACTGGAGCGTGGGGGAAGGGGCTTCGGCCCCGGCGGTTTCTTGGTTCACGTCACTCAGCGTGGCCGTACGGGTGCGCCGTGAACAGTGCTTCCGGCTGTGCGTACCGCGTTTGTCCCGTCCTTGTCCCGCGTTGTCTCGGCTGTCTTGGGTGACGTACGGGTACGGGTGCGCGTTGGACTTGGTCGGACGTCGGAGGTGGGCGCGGTGGAAGAACGCAACGACGGTGTGGATGAACCCGGTTGGGACGTCGACCCCGAGGACGAGATCAGCGCGGCGGTCGAGATGGTCGGCCAGCATCTGAAGCTGCGGAGGGAGGCGGCGGGGCTCCGCGTCGCGGACTTCGCCGACGCGGTCGGCTACGGGGAGGACATGGTCCGCAAGATCGAGCGCGGGGCGCGGATTCCTCGGCCCGAGTATCTGGACATGGCCGATGAGGTGCTGGGGGCAAACGGGCTCGTCTCCGCCATGAAGGAGAAGATGCGGGAGGCCAGGTACCCGAAGAAGGTGCGGCAACTGGCGAAGCTGGAGGAGCGGGCGGTCGAGGTGTGCCTCTACAGCAACCACAACATCCATGGTTTGTTGCAGACCGTTGAGTTCTCGCGGGCGCTGCTGGGCACGCGGCGGCCCGCGTATGCGGATGAGGAGCTGGAGAGGCTGGTGGCGGCACGAATGGCACGCCAGTCGATCTTTGGCCGGTCACCCGCGCCCGAGCTCAGCTTTGTTCAGGAGGAGGTGACGCTGCGGCGCCCGATCGGGGGGAGAATGGTCCTGCGTCGGCAGCTCGAACGCCTCTTGGAGGTGGGGGAGTTGCGGAACGTCGAGATCCAGGTGATGCCGACCTCCTGCGGTGACCACCCCGGGACGGGTGGGCGGATCCAAGTGCTCAAGTTCGGGGACGGTACGGCGATGGGGCGTACAGACGACGAGTTCGCTGGTCGTCCGATCTCAGATCCGAAGCAGATCCGTATTCTCGAACTGCGGTATGGAATCATCCGGGCTCAGGCCCTCACGCCAAGAGAGTCGCGGGCCTTCATCGAGCAAGTGCTGGGAGAGACATGATCCGCAAGGCCTTCGCTGAGGACACGTCCGGGCTGGAGTGGTTCAAGAGCAGCTACAGCGACAGCAGTAACGGCGAGGACTGCGTCGAAGTCGCCCTGGACTGGCGTAAGAGCAGCTACAGCAGCAGTAGTAACGGCGAGGACTGCGTAGAGGTCGCCCAGGGCTGGCACAAAAGCAGCTACAGCAGCAGCGGCGACGGCAGCGACTGCGTCGAAGTCGCCGCCCCCACCCCCCGCACCATCCACATCCGCGACTCCAAGAC
>NZ_WMBF01000637.1:0-3172 GCF_019400875.1 Streptomyces anatolicus
CTCCACAGGAAAGGACCAGCGTGAGCGACACCAGCGAGACCGTCGTCGTCGACAACTTCCCCGGCGGCAGCATGGCAAGCCGCCCCGTGCACTTCATCTGGATGCTCGACTGCTCGGGCTCCATGGGCGTGAACGGCAAGATCGGCGAGCTGAACTTCGCCATCCGCGAGGCCATCCCCGAGATGCAGCAGGCCGCCCAGTCCAACCCCGCCGCCTCCCTGCTCGTGCGGGCCATCACCTTCGCCAGCGGGGCCAGCTGGCACGTCAGCGACCCCACACCGGTCGACCAGTTCTCCTGGGAGGACGTGCACATCTACGGCGGTACGGACATGGGCGCCGCGTTCAAGCTGGCGGCCGGCGCGCTCCAGACCCCGCCGATGCCGCAGCGCGCCCTGCCGCCGGTGCTCGCGCTCGCCTCCGACGGGCAGCCCACCGACGACTGGCGCGCCGGGCTGCGCGCCATCGACGCCACCCCGTGGGGCAAGCGGGCCGTGCGCGTCGCCGTCGCCATCGGTGACGACGCAGACAAGAGCATGCTCAAGGAGTTCCTCGGCAACCCCGAACTGGAGCCGCTCCAGGCGAAGAACCCCCGCCAGCTCGCCGCGGCCATCCGCTGGATGTCCACCGCGGTCGTCAAGGACGCCTCCACGCCGAAGGTCGACGACGGCTCGAAGCCCGTGACGCCGATCGACGTCCCGTCGATGACCAAGGGCGAAGACGACATCTGGTGACCGGACCGCGGACGGCGACCGGACCGGATCCGGCACCCAGCCCCACAGAAGGCCCCACGGAGGGCCCCGCGGAGGGCCCCACCGGGCACCCGATAGCGACCGCACCCTGGGCGCTGCTCAGCGGTGCGGTCAAGGGCGTGGCCAAGAAGTACAGCCAGGACCGCGGCGTCGCCCTGCCCGTCGCCGGGGGCCGCGCGGTCGTCCTCGCGGTCGCCGACGGGCACGGCAGCGCCGCCCACTTCCGCAGCGACCTCGGGGCGCGCTGGGCGGTCGCGGAGTTCACGGCGTGCGCGAGGACTTTCGCGTACGAAGTGGTGCGCGTCGGGGATGACGCCTCGGGCTGGACCGGGCTGCGCGAGGAGGCGCGCCGCCTGCCGCAGCAGGTCGGCCACCGCTGGCACGAATGGGCCGTGCTGCACGACCGCAACTCGCCCGCGCACGGCGCCCGTACGCGCCGGATGGGACGCGCGGAGACGGAGCGCGACCGCAAGGAGCCGCCGGACCTCGCCGCCTACGGCAGCACGCTCCTGGGCGCGGTGCTGACCGAACGTATGGTGTTCTGCTGGCAGTTGGGCGACGGCGACATCGTGTTCGTCGACGACGAGGGCATACCCCACACCCCGCTCTCCACCGGACCCGACATGGGCGACGAGACCGACTCGCTCTGCGCGCCCGAACCCTGGCGCAAGACGCGCTCGCACTGGCAGCCGTTCACGGGCGGCGCCCCGCCGTGCGTGCTGCTCTCCACCGACGGGCTCTCCAAGAGCTTCGCCGACCACCAGGGGTTCCTGGACTTCGCCACGGGCGTCAGCGGGCGCGCCGCCGAGCAGGGCGTGGCGGCGGTCCAGAGCCAGCTGCCGGACTGGCTGGCACGGGCCGCCCAGTTCTCCGGCGACGACACGACCCTCGTGGGCGCCATCGCGGTGCCCGCACAGCGCAGCGACGAATCGTAAGGGCAGAAAGATCGTAAGGACAGAGAGGCAGAGAGGAACAGAATGGTGAACGGCATGCTCGCCGCCGGAAAGACCCTGGTGGCCGAGTCGGGGGAGAAGCTGAAGGTCGCCGAGCTGTTCGGCTCCGGCGGCCAGGGCGAGGTCTACCGCGTCATGACGCCCACCGGCGACCGTGCGGTGAAGTGGTACTACCCCCAACTGGCGGACGCCCGCCAGCGGGACATCCTCGAAGGGCTCATCGCCAAGGGCTGGGACGACGACCGCTTCCTGTGGCCGCGCTCCATCGTGATGGACCCCGAGGGCAAGCAGCCCGGCTTCGGCTATCTGATGGACGTACGGCCCGCCCGCTTCTGCGATCTGCCCGCCCTCTTCCGCCGCGACCCCTCGGTCGCCGCCGCGACGATGCGCACGCTGGTGACCGTGGCGCTGCACACCGTCGAGGCCTACCGCGCGCTGCACTCCCGGGGCATCGCCTACCGCGACATCAACTGGGGCAACATCTTCTTCGACCCGCGCACCGGTGACGTCCTGGTCTGCGACAACGACAACGCCGTCGTGGAGGGCGCCGAGGCGGGCGTCGCGGGCACCATGGACTTCATGGCGCCCGAGCTGGTCCGCGGCGACAAGGGCACCCAGCCCGGCACCCAGAGCGACCTGCACTCGCTCGCCGTGCTCCTCTTCTACCTCCTGATGAACGATCACCCGCTCAACGGCGCCCTGGAGTTGAACATCCGCTGCCTCGACATGGCGGCCAAGCGCAAGCTCTACGGCACGGACCCCGTCTTCGTGTACGACCCCAAGGACACCCGCAACCGCCCGGTGCCCAGCGAGCAGCCGACCGTCGTGGCCAGCTGGAACGCGCTGCCGCAGATCCTGCGCGACCTGTTCGTGCGCACCTTCACGGACGGCCTGCACAACCCCTCCCGGCGGGTGCGCGAGTCGCAGTGGCGCGAGGCGCTCAGCCAGGTCCTCGACGCCATCACGCAGTGCGGCGCGTGCGGCAAGCAGAACCTCACCCAGCCGGACGGCGCCCCGCCCGACTGCTGGAAGTGCCGCACGACCCTCACCCTGCCGCCGCGCCTCGAACTGGTCACCGGCACCGGCGCCCTGCGCACCCGCCGCGGCATCCGGCTCGCGCCCAGCGCCCGCGTCTACGCCCACCATCTGCGCGAGGACCCCGACCGCCACGACTTCACCGCGGTGGTCGGCGAGGTCACCGAACACCCCCAGCAGCGCGGGCGGTTCGGCCTCACCAACCGTACGAAGTCGGTGTGGACGGCACGCAAGGACGACGGCACGGTCAGGGACGTGGACCCGGGCAAGACCATCGCCCTGCGCACGGGGCTGCTCATCGAGTTCGGCGGCGGCACGGAGGCCGTGGTCAAGGAGTGACGTAAGGCCGCCTCACGGCCGCGGACGCCGCCAGCGCCGCCACCATCCCCGCCACCAGGGCGGCGCCGGCGGCAGCGGGGGCGGGGGAGGCGGCGG
>NZ_WMBF01000638.1:0-3163 GCF_019400875.1 Streptomyces anatolicus
GGGCCGGGCCGTGCAGCAGCCGGTCGCGCTGTGCCGACGGCAGGACGTCGATGTCGTCCAGGCGGGCGGTGTCGTCCGAGGCGGCCAGGGCGTCCAGGGTGTGCAGCAGCTGCCCGGCCAGCGACTCGGCGCTGGACTCCTCGAAGTACCGCGGGTCGTAGCCGAGTTCGACGGTGAGCCGGTCGCCGGGCGAGACGACCACGGTGAGCGGGTAGTTGGTGGCCTCGCGGGCGTCCAGGTCCCGCAGGGAGAGTCCCTGCGCGCCTGCGGTGGCGTCACCGACGGGATAGTTCTCGAAGACCACCAGGCTGTCGAACAGGGCGGTGCCCGGCGGCAGTTCGCCGAGGGCGTGCAGGGTGGTGAGGGGCAGGTGGTCGTGGCGGCGGTCCTCCGCGCGGGCCTCCTGGAAGGCACGCAGCCAGGCGCCGCAGTCGGCGCCGCCCTCGACCTCGGTGCGGGCGGGCAGGGTGGTGATGAACAGGCCGGTGATGGTGTCGGCGCCGGGCAGGTCGGCGGGGCGCCCCGAGACGGTGGTGCCGAAGCAGACCTCCCGTTCCCCGCTCCACCGTGCGAGGAGCAGCGCCCAGGCGCCCTGTACCAGGGTGTTGAGGGTGAGGCGGTGGCGGCGGGCGAACTCCTGGAGCCGCCCGGTCCGTTCGGTGTCGAGCCGCTGGGAGAGCCAGGTGTCGGAGCGGGCCGTGGCGTCCGGGGCGGGCCGCCGGTCGTACGGCAGCGGGGTCGGCCCGCGCAGACCGGCAAGGGCGGCGCGCCAGTGCTCCTGCGCCTGGTGGGTCTCGCGGGCGGCGAGCCAGGCGGCGTAATCCGCGAACGGCCTGCGTTCGGGCAGGTGGGGCCGCTCGCCGCGGGTGAGGGCGGCGTGCGCGGCCGTGACGTCGGACAGGACGTGGAAGACGCTCCAGCCGTCCAGCAGGACGTGGTGGAAGGTCCACACCACCCGGACCGCGTCCGGGCCGAGCCGGACCAGGGCGAGCCGCATCAGCGGGGCGCTCTCCAGATCGATGCCCCGGGCCCGCTCGTCGCCGAGCAGCCGTTCCAGCTCCGCGTCGCGCCGGTCCGCCGGGAGTGCGCTCCAGTCGTGCTCGGTGACCGGCAGCGTCACGTCCCGGTGGACCACCTGGAGCGGTACGGGTACGCCGCGCAGCGCGACGGAGGTGCGCAGCACGGGGGTACGGTCGACGACGTGCTGCCAGGCGGCGGCCAGGGTCCGCGGGTCGTGGGCGCCGTCCGCGACGAACGTGATCTGCTCGACGTACAGGCCGTGTTCCGCCTCGTCCAGGCCGTGCATGACCATGCCGGTCTGGGTGGGCGTGAGCGGATAGATGTCCACCACGCCCGACGCCTCCGTTCCCTCGCCGACGAGCCGGTCGACGCCCGCCTGGTCCAGCGGGGCGAGCGGGAAGTCCGAAGGCGTACGGCCGCCGACGCCGGGCTCGGCGCAGTGCCGGATGATCGCGCGCAGTTCGCCGGTCAGCTCGTCGGCGAGGCGGGCGATGGTCCCCCGGTCGTGCACCGCACGGGAGTACGACAAGGTGAACTCAAGCCGCTCCGAGCTCACTTGCCCGAGGACGTCGAGGACGTACGGCCGCTGCGCCGAACGGTCCATGCCGCCGGTCAGACCTCCGTAGGGCGTGTGCAGCAGGCCGCCCGGGGCGCCGGTGCGGTCCTGTCGGCCCAGGTAGTTGAAGCAGACCGGCGGCAGGGCGGGCAGCTCGCGGCCGGCCGTGGGGTGCAGGAAGCGCAGCGCGCCGTAGCCGAGTCCACCGCGCGGCACGGCCCGCAGGTTCTCCTTGACGGCCTTCAGTACGGTGCCGGTGCCGGCGTCCCGGGGCACGTCCAGGGCGACGGGGTACATGGCGGTGAACCAGCCGACGGTCCGGGCGAGGTCGGTCTCCTCGAACAGTTCCTCGCGGCCGTGTCCCTCCAGGGTGACCGCCACCCGGTCCTGTCCGGTCCAGCGGGCCAGGACCCGGCCGAGCGCGCACAGCAGGACGTCGTTGACGCGGGTGCGGTACGCGTCCGGCACGTCCTGGAGCAGCCGTCGGGTCTCCTCGGCGTCGAGGGCGACGGTCACGTTCTCCTCGTCGGCGGCGGTGTTCGCGCCGCCGGGACGGTCGGCGGGCAGTGGTGTGGCGGCACCGTCGAGGCCGCGCCAGTGGGCGAGTTCGCCGTCGAACCCGCCCCCCTCGGTGTGCTCGGCGAGCCGCCGCGCCCACGTCCGGAACGACGTGCTCTTCGGGGCGAGAGCGGGCCGCCCGCCGTCCCGCAACGCTTCGTAGGCAGCGTCCAGATCCTCCAGGACCAGACGCCAGGACACGGCGTCCACGACCAGGTGGTGGGCGGCGAGCAGCAGCACGGGCCGCCCACCGTCGTCGCCGGGCCGGAACAGCGCGGCCCGCAGCAGCGGCCCGCCGGCCAGGTCGAAGCGGGCGCCCAGGGCGGCGGCCACCTCGTCCGGGGCCGTCCGGTCGTGTACCTCCAGGTGTACGTCGTTGTCGCCGGGCGGGGTGCAGTGCTGCCGCCACCGTCCGTCGCCGGCCTGTTCGAAGCGCATCCGCAACGCGTCATGGTGCACGACCACGGCGGACAGGGCGGCGCGCACCAGTGCCTCGTCGGGATCCTCGGCCAGCTCGACGGAGACGGTCTGGCTGAAGTGGGCGGGGTCGCCCGTGAGGGTGTCCAGGAGCCAGTGCTGTACGGGGGTAAGGGGCGCGTCACCGGTCACCGGCCCCTGCTCGGCGACGACTGCGCCGGTGTCGGCCACCGGCTCGGCCACGGCGGCGAGTTCGGCGAGGGTCTGGTGGGTGAACAGGTGCCGGGGCGTGAGGGCGAGCCCGGCCCGGCGGGCGGCGGAGACGATCTGGATGCCGAGGACGGAGTCGCCGCCGAGCGTGAAGTAGTTGTCGTCCGCGCCGACTTCGGGCACGCCGAGCACCTCGCACCAGATGGCCGCGAGGGCCTGCTCGGCCTCGGTACGCGGCGGCCGTCCCCCCGAACCGGCGGAGGGCGCCGCCCTCTCGGGCACGGGCAGCGCCCGCCGGTCGAGCTTGCCGGTCGCCCCGAGCGGCAACCGCTCCAACGGGACGACGAGGGCGGGCAGCAGGTGGTCCGGGAGACTCCGGGCGAGGAAGGCGCGGAGTTCACC
>NZ_WMBF01000639.1:0-3129 GCF_019400875.1 Streptomyces anatolicus
TAGTGTTTCGGTGGTCATAGCGTGAGGGAAACGCCCGGTTACATTCCGAACCCGGAAGCTAAGCCTCATAGCGCCGATGGTACTGCAGGGGGGACCCTGTGGGAGAGTAGGACGCCGCCGAACTAATCTTGATAGAGCTGGTCCCTGAACTTCGGTTCAGGGACCAGCTCTTTTTTGTTTTGCGTCACTTGCCGTTCACGTTGCGGGGCCAACATCCGAAGGCATGGGGACTCTTGGAATGTTGCGCGCCGCTGGTGTCGGTACCGGTGACGAGGTGGTCGTGCCCGCCTACGGGAACGCCGAGGTCGCAGAGGCCGTGGTCCTCGCGGGAGCGCTGCCGGTGTTCGCCGACATAGAGCCGGCCACGTACTGCCTCGACCCTGACGCGGTCGCCGCCGCGGTGACCCCGCGGACGGCCGCCGTCATCGTCGTACACCGCTTCGGGAACGAGGCCGACGTACAGCGGCTGCGCGAGCTGGGGCAGCGGCAGGGGTTCCTCGTCCTGGAGCAGGGCGAGTCGGAGGCTCCGTACGAAGGGCTTGAGCGGCGCAGGGCCCATGCCGCGTATCTGAGCGGGCGGCTCAGCGGAGTCGTGACGCCAGACCTGCGTGAGAGGGACAGCTACCAGCAGTACGTGGTGCGTGTGCCCGGGAACGGGCGGCCCGACCGGGACGCGTTCGCGCGTGCCGTGCGGGCCAAGGGCGTCAACTGCTGGGTGCCCGTGAAGACGCCGGTGCACCGGCTGCCGCAGTTCCGGCGGGACGTGCGTCTGCCCGAGACCGAGCGGGCCGCGGACGAGACGCTCGCGCTGCCGGTCGACGCGTCGATGACGCGCCGTGATTTGCAACGCGTCGTCTCCGCCTGCAACGCCCTCGGTGGACTCCTCCAGCCCGCCTTCTAGGGCGCCTTCTTGGTGTGGGACTTGAAGAACTCCCACATCAGGTCGGTCGCGTTGACGCCGGCTCCGGGGTCGGACATGCTGCCGCCCGCGCCGCCCGGCCACGAGTGGCCCATCTTGGGGAGCCGGTAGACGACCACGTCCGAGCCGTCCCGGCACTTTGCGGTGGTCTTCCTGATGTTGTTCCTGAGCTTGTCGGGCGTGCTCGGCTTGCAGGAGAGGCGTTTCTGCCAGGCGTTGATGCCCGTGTCCATTCCCGCGTAATGCTCGTCGAGGCCGCCTATAAAGGTGATCACCGAGACCGGCGTCTTCGGCATGTACGAGGCCTTCTGCGCTTCGGTGCCGAGATAGCCGCCGCTGACGGGGGCGATCGCCGCGAAGGTGCCGGGGAGTTCGACCGCGAGCTTGTACGACATGTCGCCGCCGTTCGAGATACCCGTGGCGTAGACGCGTGCCGGATCGGCGTTCCAGGTGCCGGTCAGCCTTTTGATCAACGTACGGATGAATCCGATGTCGTCCTCGGTGCCGCAGCAGATGAAGGCGTTGAAGCCGCTGTTGAGTCCGTCGGGGTAGGCGACGAGGAAATTCTCCTTGTCGGCTTTGGCGTTGAGGCCGCTGATCTTGGCCATCGTTTCGCCGTCGGCCGGATAAGGGTGCAGGGCGATGACGAGGGGCAGCTTCTCGGAACGCGCGTAGCCGGGCGGGGCGTGGACGGTATAGACGCGTTTCTCGCCCTGCCAGGGGACAGTGACTTTCTGATCGCCGGGGCGCGGGGACTCCGTAGCTGAGCGCTTCTTGGTGGGCTTCGGGTTCGCGGTGCCTTTGTCCTCGCCGGAGCCGCAGGCTGTGAGTGGCAGGAGCAGAGCGGCGGCCGCCAGGCATAAGGCGGACCGCGGAAGCGTGGCGCGTCGGGTCGGCATGCGCGCAGGGTGGCAGCGCCAGGGCGGGCGGTCCAGAGGAACGGCGGTTCGGAAGGGCGCGGATTTCAGGTATGATCTATTCCGTTGCCGAGCGGGAAACCGCGAGGGCGACAGGCCCCTATAGCTCAGTCGGTAGAGCGTCTCCATGGTAAGGAGAAGGTCAGCGGTTCGATTCCGCTTGGGGGCTCAACTCATGAAGGCCTCCGCCCAGTTGGGCGGGGGCCTTCGTCATGTTCGGGGTGGGAGAGCGTGGCGGCCGGGGCACCTCGTGGGGTGCCCCGGGGCGCTCAGTCCTTCTGCAGGCCAGGGACGCGCATCGCGAGGATGGCCATGTCGTCGGACGGGGCGTCCGACGCGAAGCGCTCCACCGCGCGCATGATGCGGGCCGCCACCGCGCCGGCCGTCAGGCCCGTACACGTCGTCAGGACGTCCGCGAGGCCGTCGTCGCCGAGCATGCGGGTGCCCTCGCGGCGCTCGGTGACGCCGTCGGTCACGCAGAGCAGGACGTCGCCCGGGTCGAGCGTCACCGTCTGCTCGTACAGCTCCAGGTCGTCCATGACGCCGAGCAGCGGCTGCGGTTCCGCGTACGGCTCGACGGTGCCGTCCTGGCGCAGGCGCAGCGGCAGCGGGTGCCCCGCGCAGACGATCTTCAGGACCGCCGAGCCGTCCTCCTGGGGCCACAGCTCGCCGTACAGGAGCGTCAGGAAGCGGCTGCGGGACCCCTCGTCGAGGATCGCGGCGTTCAGGCGCTCCAGGACCGCCGGGCCGCCGAAGCCCTCGCGGGCGAGCAGGCGCAGGGCGTGCCGGGCCAGACCCGTGACGGCCGCGGCCTCCGGGCCCGTGCCGCAGACGTCGCCGATCGCGAAGCCGTAGGCGCCGTCGCGGATGGGGAAGAGGTCGTAGAAGTCGCCGCCCACTTCGTTGCCCTCGCCGGCCGCGCGGTAGATGACCTCGACCTCCACGCCCGGGATCTGCGGGAGGCCGGGCGGCAGCAGGCTGCGCTGGAGGGACTGGCTGATGGCCGTGCGCTCGGAGTAGAGACGGGCGTTGTCCAGGGCCAGGGCCGCTCGGCGGGATAGATCTTCGGCCAATTCCAGGATCTCTTGGCGGAAGTGCTCGTCGGAGGGCTTACCGAGCGTGAGCATGCCGATGACGCGGTTGCGGGCGACCAGGGGCAGGACCACCGTCTCGCCGCCCACTGCCGAGGCCGTGGAGAGCGTCGTACCGATGCCCGAACCCAGGGTGAGGGATTCGCCGAGGCCGAGGCTGCGCATGGACGTGCGCAGCGCCGCCTCGTGCGCGGCCTCCGAG
>NZ_WMBF01000640.1:0-3126 GCF_019400875.1 Streptomyces anatolicus
GTCTCGCCCTCCGGGGCCGCCGGCCCGCCCCCTTCTTCGGCCCGCGCCAGCGAGTTCGCCGCCGGCAGGTCGATGAAGCGGACCGGCACGCCACGTCCGGCCGCCCACTGGAGGGCGACCCACTCCGGCGAGAACTCGGCGAACGGCCAGAACGCCGAGCGGCCCGGCTCGTCCACCACGTGCGCGAGCAGCGCGACCGGCGGCCGCATCGCCTCGTCGGCGGCGAGGTGCACCAAGGAGTCGGCCTCCGGAGGCCCCTCGATGAGGACGGCATCCGGCCGCGCCTCGTCGAGCGCGGCCCGCACCGCGCGAGCCGACCCGGGACCGTGGTGCCGCACCCCGAGCAGCAGCGTCCCCCCGGCCCGCGCCGCGGACTCCGCGCGCTCCCCCGTCATACGCTCACCTCGCGGCACGCGCGGTAGAAGTCCTTCCAGCCGTCACGCTCCCGCACGACCGCCTCCAGATACTCCTGCCAGATCACCCGGTCCGCCGCGGGATCGCGCACGACCGCGCCGAGAATGTCGGCCGCGACATCGCCGGGTCGCAGGACGCCGTCTCCGAAGTGGGCCGCCAGGGCGAGACCGTTCGTCACGACGGAGATCGCCTCGGCCGTCGACAGGGTGCCGCTGGGCGACTTCACCTTCGTACGCCCGTCGGCCGTGACCCCGTCGCGCAGCTCACGGAAGACGGTGACGACGCGGCGTATCTCGTCGATGCCCTCGGGGCCCGTGGGCAGGTCGAGCGAGCGGCCGATCTGGTCGACGCGGCGCGAGACGATGTCGACCTCGGCGTCGGCGCTCTCCGGGAGCGGCAGGACGACGGTGTTGAAGCGGCGGCGCAGGGCGCTCGACAGGTCGTTGACCCCGCGGTCGCGGTCGTTGGCGGTGGCGATGAGGTTGAAACCCCGCACGGCCTGCACCTCCTGGCCCAGCTCCGGAATGGGCAGGGTCTTCTCCGACAGGATCGTGATCAGCGTGTCCTGCACATCGGCGGGGATGCGGGTCAGCTCCTCGACCCGGGCGGTCATGCCCTCGGCCATCGCCCGCATGACGGGGCTGGGCACGAGGGCGTCGCGGCTCGGGCCGTGCGCGAGCAGCTGGGCGTAGTTCCACCCGTACCGGATCGCCTCCTCGGGCGTGCCCGCCGTGCCCTGCACGAGCAGCGTCGAGTCACCGCTGACCGCCGCGGCCAGATGCTCGGAGACCCAGGTCTTGGCGGTGCCGGGCACGCCGAGCAGCAGCAGGGCGCGGTCGGTGGCGAGCGTGGTGACGGCGACCTCGACGATGCGGCGCGGCCCCACGTACTTCGGGGTGATCACGGTGCCGTCGGGCAGCTCGCCGCCGAGCAGATACGTCGCCACCGCCCACGGCGAGAGCTTCCACCGCTGCGGCCTCGGCCGGTCGTCCTGCGCGGCGAGCGCGGCCAGTTCGGCGGCGAAGGCGTGTTCGGCGTGAGGCCGCAGCACCCCGGACGGCCCGGACGAATCCGACGGATCTGACGGATCCGACGGATTCGCGGTCGCGGACGTCGTCGAGTCGACGGAAACGGTCATGGAGCGATCCCCCTCCAGCTCGCCCGGGCACATCTGGCCCGGATGTGTCTCCACCGTGCACCACGCCACTGACAATCGCCCCTCGTGCGTCCCTGACCTGGGCAAATGCCCGCGCCCAGGTCGATTGTCAGTGGCGGGACCTACCTTCGAGACATGACTCAGCAGGGGGTGCGCTGGACGGCGGATCAGGTGCTGGCACTGGCGCCTGACGTCCCGTCACGCAAGGCGGGTAGCAAACTCGGCGTCGCCGGCCCATGGTCGGAGGCGGGCAGTTCTGACGAGGGGACGGTGTGGGGGCTGTGCAAAGGCAGCGGCAGCAAGCCGTATCGGACGGTCGTGGACATCGCGGACGCGGCGGGTCCGGCGTACAAGTGCAGTTGCCCGAGCCGCAAGTTCCCCTGCAAACACGCGCTGGGACTGCTCCTGATCTGGTCGGGCGGAGACGGCACCGTGCCGGACGGGGTGCCGCCCGCCTGGGCGGAGGAGTGGCTGGCGTCCCGCCGCAAGAGAGCGGAGGAAAAGCGGAGTTCGCCCGCGGCTCCGGCGGACACTGAGGCGGCGCGCAGGAGAGCGGAGAAGCGGGCCGAGCGGATCACGGCGGGGGCGACGGAGCTGGAGCAGCGCCTGGCTGACCTGCTGCGCGGCGGCACGGCCTCGGCCGAGCGGTCCGGGTATGGCCTGTGGGAGGAGACGGCGGCCCGCATGGTCGACGCGCAGGCGCCGGGACTGGCCGCGCGGGTGCGGGAGTTGGGGGCGATACCTTCTTCGGGGCCGGGCTGGCCGGTGCGCCTCCTGGAGGAGTGCGCCCTGCTGCACCTCCTCGACCAGGGCTGGCTCCGCCGTGACCAGTTGCCGCACGAGCTGGCGGCCACGGTCCGCTCCCGCGTCGGCCTGCCCGCCCAGCCGGAGGATCCCCCGCTGCGGGACCACTGGCTGGTCCTCTCCCAGTACGACACGGCGGACAGCAAGCTGACCACGCGCCGCATCTGGCTGTACGGCACGGACTCCGGGCACACCGCGCTGCTCCTCTCGTACGGCGCCGCGGGCCGCGCCCCGGCGCTCGCCCTGCCGGTGGGCCTCGCGCTGGACGCGGAGCTGACCGGGTACCCGGGCGCGCGGCAGCTGCGGGCGGACCTGGGCGAGCAGTTCACGGCCCCGGCGCCCACGGCGCGGCGTCCACCTGGTGTACGGACGGAGGAGGCCGCCGCCCTGTACGGCGAGGCGCTGCGGGACGATCCCTGGCTGGAGTCCTGGCCCGCGACACTCTCCGAGGTCATACCGGCCCGGACCGAGACCGGCTGGCAACTGGCGGACGAGGGCGGCGCTTCGGCGCTCCCCATAGCGCCGTCGACCCCCGCTCAGGGCCTGTGGCGGCTGATCGCCCTGTCCGGAGGCACACCGCTGACGGTGTTCGGCGAGTGCGGCCACCGGGGCTTCACTCCCTTGGCGGCCTGGCCCCAGGAAACGGGAGAGACGGTGCCGCTGTGCTGAGGAACGAACGCGAGGAGGACCAGATGCCCAGCCCTGCAACGAGCCCCACGCCCACACAGACCTCTCGCCAAACCCCGGCGACC
>NZ_WMBF01000641.1:0-3101 GCF_019400875.1 Streptomyces anatolicus
AACTGGGCGCGACGGTGGTCGACGAGTACCCGAACGAATAGGTACGGACGGACGGACGGGACGGGGTGGGTGCGGCAACGGGGTGCGGCAACCGGCGGGTGGGAGCCTCCGCCGCGAAGCGGCGGCGTCCTGGGGGCCCGCCCGCGCCCCCAGAGCACAGACCAACCGTAGAAACGTACAAAAGGCTCCGGAGCCAGCGCTAGGCGGCCCGCACAAAGGCGGCCCGCACAAAGGCGGCCCGCGCCGCCAGCTAGGCTGACCCCCGTGAAGGTCCTCGTCATCGGCAGTGGTGCCCGCGAACACGCCCTGTGCCGCTCTCTGTCCCTCGACCCCGCCGTCTCCGAACTGCACTGCGCCCCCGGCAACGCCGGCACCGCGGAAGTGGCCGAGACGCACCAGGTCGACGCCCTCGACGGCGCCGCCGTGGCGGCCCTCGCCCAGCGGCTCGGCGCGGGGCTCGTCGTCGTGGGACCGGAGGCCCCGCTCGTCGCGGGCGTCGCCGACGCCGTGCGCGCCGCGGGCATCCCCTGCTTCGGCCCGTCCAAGGAGGCCGCCGAGCTGGAGGGCTCCAAGGCGTTCGCGAAGGACGTCATGGCGGGCGCGAGCGTGCCGACTGCCCGGTCGTACGTATGCACGACCGCGGAGGAGATCGACGAGGCTCTCGACGCCTTCGGAGCGCCGTACGTCGTCAAGGACGACGGACTCGCCGCCGGCAAGGGCGTCGTGGTCACGGACGACATCGAGGCGGCCCGCGCCCACGCCCTGGCCTGCGACCGCGTGGTCATCGAGGAGTTCCTGGACGGCCCCGAGGTCTCTCTCTTCGCGATCACCGACGGCGAGACCGTCGTCCCCCTTCAGCCCGCCCAGGACTTCAAGCGCGCGCTCGACGGGGACGAGGGCCCGAACACCGGCGGCATGGGCGCGTACTCGCCCCTTCCGTGGGCCGACCCGAAGCTGGTCGACGACGTCATGCGGAGCGTGCTCCAGCCGACGGTCGACGAGCTGCGCCGCCGCGGCACCCCGTTCGCGGGGCTGCTCTACGCGGGCCTCGCGATCACCAGCCGCGGCGTACGCGTGATCGAGTTCAACGCCCGCTTCGGCGACCCCGAGACCCAGGTGGTCCTGGCCCGCCTCAGGACCCCGCTCGCCGGGCTCCTGATGGCCGCGGCGACCGGCAACCTCGCCGACCTGCCCCCGCTGCGCTGGAGCGACGACGCCGCGGTGACCGTGGTGGTCGCCTCGCACAACTACCCCGGTACGCCCCGCACGGGTGACCCCATCGAAGGGCTCGACGAGGTGGCGGCACGGGATGCCCCCCACGCGTACGTTCTGCACGCCGGGACCAAGCGGGACGGCGACGCCGTCGTCAGCGCGGGCGGCCGCGTGCTGTCCGTGACGGCGACCGGTGACGGCCTCACCGAGGCCCGCGAACGCGCGTACGCCGCGCTGTCCCGCATCCGCCTCGACGGCTCCCAGCACCGTACGGACATCGCGGCGAAGGCGGCCGCCGATGCCGGGGACGCGGCGGACGCCGTGTAGCGGTACGTACGGCAGAGCAGCAGAGAAGGCCCCGGATCCGACCTGGATCCGGGGCCTTTTCGGCACCCACCTTTAGCCAAAGCCATTCCATCGAGTGACCGCTGGCCCATCCGGCTGACGACGCCCGGTACCCCAACTAGGGTGCGGCGCAAGTGTTCAGGGCGCCCAGAGCCAAACAGACCACCGGCATTGCGATGTCAGTGGCGGGTGCCACAGTGGGGGAGTGAGCAAGAGCAACGCCGTTGATGTGTGCCACCGGCCCCGGCCGGTGGCCGAGCAGTAGGCAAGCAGGGGGTGCCATCGGTCGTGTCAGGTACGGGTGTGGAGGTCGGCGCGCAGGCCGCGCGCTCCCGGGCCCTCGCCGTGCTGCGTCTGCGCAGCCGGGCGCTGGCCGTCGCCGTGCTGCCCGCGGCCGCCGCCGTCGTGCTGCTCGCGGGCGGGGCCACGGGCCATATCAGCGGCGGGAGTTGGGACGCCGTGCGCTGGGTCGTGTCGGTGCTCGCCGTGGTGGTGCTGCTCGTCGCGGCGGGCGTGGCGCTGGTCGTCGCGCGGGCCAGACCCGCGCTGAGTCCGACGGTGGCGATCGCCGAGGAGTCGGCCCCCGATCTGTACCGCCTGGTCCGCGATCTCGCCGACCGCCTTGACGTGCCCGCGCCCTCGGCGATAGCGCTCACCCCCGACTGCGACAGCTGGCTGGAGGACCGCACCCACCGGGCGCACGGCTCGTCCGCGCGGGCCAGGGACACCGCCGGGGCCGCGAAGAGGGCTTCCGACGCCGTGGGCGGCGCCCGTGCCCCGCAGGGCGGGCCGCCCACCGCCCCGGTGCTCGTGATCGGCTCGCCCTTCCTGTGGTGGATGCGGGTCGGCGAGCTGCGCGCGGTCCTCGCCCCCGTCGTGGCGGGCACGGGCCCCTCCGCGCACCCCGACATAGCCGCCGCCCGGCGCTTCGTGCGGGGGCTCGACGCCGCCGTCGCGGTCGCCGCGGCGCCGGGCCGCGACCCCGTGAGCCGCACGGTGCTCGGGGCCGTCGGCCGGATCGCCCGGCTGCTCCTGCGCAACTGCCGGGTCCATGCCGCTGAGATGGAGCGCGGTGTCGCGTCGGCCGCGGCGGAGCGTGCCCAGACCGTGGACTATGGGGTGCGGATCGTCGCCCAGGAGCAGGTCGGCCTCGCGTACGCGGGCTGGGACCGGCTGCTCACCCGGGTCGCGCTGCCCGCCTGGCGCATGGGCCGCTGGCCCTCCCGGCTTGACGCGGGCGTGGTCTCCGCGCTGACGGAGCTGTCCCGCAGGGACCGTCTGGCGGAGGGTTTCGCCTCGCGCCTGGGCGAGCGCCCCGCGTGTGACCTCCTGGAGGAGCCGGGTTCGGTGGACGAGGCGGCCTCGCTGCTCGCGGCCCGCCTCTTCCATGGCGGCCCCGCGGAGACGGGGCCGGACTGGGCGCCGGTGGCCTGGCAGGAGTATCCGGACGAGGTCGTGGACCGCAAGTGGCGCATGGACGCGGCCCGTCTGCACCGGGTCCTCGACTCCCTGGGCGTCGGCCACCACCCCGCCGACCCCACGGC
>NZ_WMBF01000642.1:0-3089 GCF_019400875.1 Streptomyces anatolicus
CCCCCTTGACCTCCCCCAGCCCAAGGAGCGCACCATGACCGCCGCCGCCAAGCGCATCGCGATCGTCACCGGCGCCAGCAGCGGCATCGGTGCCGCCACCGCCCGCGGCCTGGCCGCCGCCGGCTACCGCGTCGTTCTCACCGCGCGCCGCAAGGACCGTATCGAGGCGCTGGCCGCCGAGCTGACCGACGCCGGGCACGACGCGATGGCGTACGCACTGGACGTCACCGACCGCGCGGCGGTGGACACCTTCGCGACGGCGTTCAAGAAGATCGCGGTCCTGGTGAACAACGCGGGCGGCGCGCTCGGCGCGGACCCCGTCGCCACCAGCGACCCGGCCGACTGGCGCCAGATGTACGAGACGAACGTCATCGGCACGCTGAACGTCACGCAGGCCCTGCTCCCTGCGCTCACCGCGAGCGGCGACGGCACGGTGGTCGTCCTCTCCTCGACCGCCGGGCACGGCACGTACGAGGGCGGAGGCGGTTACGTCGCCGCCAAGCACGCCGAGCACGTCCTCGCCGAAACCCTCCGCCTGGAGATCGTCGGCACCCCGGTCCGCGTCATCGAGGTCGCGCCCGGCATGGTCAAGACGGAGGAGTTCGCGCTCACCCGCTTCGGCGGCGACTCCGACAAGGCCTCGAAGGTCTACGCGGGCGTCGCCGAGCCGCTCACGGCCGACGACGTGGCGGAGACGATCACCTGGGCGGTCACCCGCCCGCCCCACGTCAACATCGACCTGCTGGTGGTCCGCCCCCGGGCCCAGGCCTCCAACACCAAGGTGCACAGGGAGCTTTGATGCAGACCTCGCCCCGCGACGCCGCCTCCCGCCGGGCGGCCGACGCCCTCCAGGCGTACACGCTCTCGGCCGAAGGCTGGCGCGACAGCCCCAGCGAGACCCTCCAGCGCGTCCTCGCCGACCTGCTCCACTGGTGCGACGACACCCAGCGCGACTTCGACAAGGCCCTCACCGCCGCCCGCACCCGCCACGCGGAGGAACGCGACGGCGGCGGCGCCTGACGGATCGCCCGGCCCCCACGGCGGCCGGGCGGCCCGCGCTTACCCCTTCACGCAGATGACCTGCTTCAGCTTCGCCACGACCTCGACGAGGTCACGCTGCTGATCGATGACCTTCTCGATCGGCTTGTACGCACCCGGGATCTCGTCCACGACGCCCGAGTCCTTGCGGCACTCCACGCCCCGCGTCTGCTCCTCCAGGTCCTTCGCCGTGAAGCGGCGCTTGGCCGCGCCCCGGCTCATGCGCCGGCCGGCGCCGTGGGAGGCGGAGTTGAAGGACGCTTCGTTGCCGAGGCCCTTCACGATGTACGAGCCCGTGCCCATCGAGCCCGGGATGATCCCGAAGTCACCGCCGCCGGCCCGGATCGCGCCCTTGCGGGTGACCAGCAGGTCCATCCCGTCGTACCGCTCCTCGCTGACGTAGTTGTGGTGGCAGGAGATCACCGGCTCGAAGGTCACCTTCGCCTTCCTGAACTCCTTGCGGACCACGTCCTGGAAGAGCGCCATCATGAGGGCGCGATTGTGCTTCGCGTACTCCTGCGCCCAGAACAGGTCGTTCCGGTACGCCGCCATCTGCGGGGTGTCCGCGATGAAGACGGCCAGGTCACGGTCGACCAGGCCCTGGTTGTGCGCGAGCTTCTGGGCCACGCCTATGTGGTGGTCGGCCAGCTCCTTGCCGATGTTCCGCGAACCGGAGTGCAGCATCAGCCATACCGAACCCGCCTCATCGAGACAGAACTCGATGAAGTGGTTTCCACTTCCGAGCGTCCCCATCTGCTTCGTCGCCCGGTCCTGACGGAATTTGACCGCTTCGGCGACCCCGTCGAAGCGGGACCAGAAGTCGTCCCACCCCGCGGTCGCCATCCCGTGGAAGCGCCCCGGCTCGACGGGGTCGTCATGCATGCCCCGCCCCACCGGAATCGCCTGCTCGATCTTCGACCGCAGCCGCGAGAGATCCCCCGGCAGGTCGTTCGCGGTCAGCGAGGTCTTGACCGCCGACATACCGCAGCCGATGTCGACACCGACCGCCGCCGGGCAGACCGCGCCCTCCATGGCGATCACCGAGCCGACCGTCGCGCCCTTGCCGAAATGGACGTCCGGCATGACCGCGAGGCCCTTGATCCACGGCAGCGTCGCCACGTTCTGCAGCTGGCGCATCGCCGACTCCTCGACCGACGCCGGGTCGGCCCACATCCGGATCGGTACCTTCGCCCCAGGAACCTCTACGTACGACATATCGTCCTCATTCCCCCGTTGTTTACTACAAGCCTAGAAGCACATGAAGCGCAAATACCGGAGCCAAGGTCAACGAAAGGGATAACGGACCGGCGTCCACGGCAGCGCGTGCGATAGACATTGTGTCCACCGGTCGCCCACCAGCGGCAACCGAATATCCCCTCGAGAGGAGCCCTCACGGTGCAGCGGAAGGTCTACGTGCCCGGTATCGCCGCGCTCCTCGCGGCGCTGCTCGTCGGCTGCACCGCGGGCTCCGGCGGCGGCGACGAGTCCGCCGACTCCAAGCCGGGCGACACCGGCAGCTCGGCCGCCCCCGCCCAACCGGGCAAGTACCGCACCCTCCCCGAGCCCTGCGGCGAGGTCGAGCCCGGCACGCTCGACGCGATGCTGCCCGGCCTGAAGGAGATGGACGCCGAACAGCGCGAGAAGGCGTACGAGGGCACCCCCACGGTCACCTACGACACCGACCGGCGCGTGGGCTGCAGCTGGAAGGTCGAGTCGTCCGGCGCCTCCCACCGTCTCCTCATCGACTTCGAGCGCGTCGTCTCCTACGACAGCGCGGTCAGCGACGACGACCGCGCCACGGAGGTCTACGCCACCAAGCTCCGGGAAGCGGACCTCTCCCAGCCCGCCGGCTCCGGCGGGAGTGAGTCCGACGGTTCCGGCGCCTCCGCCGACTCCGACGACTCCCCGGGCGACAAGGCCCAGGGCGGAAAGGCCGCCAGAAGCACGCCCCGCGACGAGGATGACAAGGGCGACAAGGACGAAAAGGGCGCCAAGGACGACGGGACCGACGAGACCGACGCGGACGACAAGGACAAACCCACCACCGCCCC
>NZ_WMBF01000643.1:0-3081 GCF_019400875.1 Streptomyces anatolicus
GCCCGGCGTGTCCGCGTCGGCCCGCACCGCTTCCAGGACCTGCCGGCCGGAGAGCCGCGCCCCCACCGCGTGCCACCGCTCGAACTGCTTGTCGCCCAGCGCGTCCCGCGCCGACTTCCGCGCCGCCTCCTGCTGCTCCAGGAGCGAGGGGAGCATGCCTATGGGGTCACCGCTGAGCCGCCGCGCGTTCTCCGCGTACCCGAAGAGCCACGCGGCCCGCGTATGCCGCCCGTCCCGCGCCGAGGCCCACGCGAGGCCGTGGCAGCACACCGCGGCCACCAGGATCTCGTCGACCTCGCTCACCGCCTCGAGACCCCGGCACAGCGCGGCGACGCCCGCCTCACGCTCCCCCACGAGCCACAGCACCAGGCCCTGGGTCGTGAGCGTGGACCCGTAGATCTGCCGCTCGCCGGTGCCCTCCAGCAGCCCAAGGCCCTCGGCGCACAGTTCGAGCGCGCCCTCGGTGTCGCCGAGCACGGCGCGCAGCAGAGCCGCTTCGGAGCCCATCACCACCAGGCCAAGGAGGTTGTCGCGCTCGGCCATCCGCCGCCGCACCTCCGCGAGCCGGTCGAGCCCCGTCTCGTCCCCGCACAGCCCGGCGAGCCCACTGGCGTACGCGTCGGCGAACTGCTCAACGTCCTCGTCACCCGCCCGCGCCGCACACTCCCGCGCCAGGTCCATATGCTCGACGGCCGTCGCCAGATCCGCCGTCCACACCGCGAAGGCACCGCGCACGAGCAGCCCCCACGCCCGCTCCGAACAGTCGTCGGGGACGAGCCCGAGCCCCTTCTCGACCCAGTACCCGCCCTCGGAGAGCGCCCCGGAGGCCCGCCAGTGCGGCCACAGCCGGGCGGCGAGGTGCAGCCCGTCGCGGGCCCGCCCCTCGGTCTCGTACGCGTACTCGAAGGCGGCCCGCAGATCGGCGCTCTCCGCCCGGACCGTGCGGTGCAGCTCCGGCTGCCCGGCGCCGAAGAACCCCTCCTCGAAGCGCCGCCCGAGATCCCGGTAGTACGCGAAGTGCCGCGCCCGCAGCGCCACGCCCCCGTCCGCCTCGACCACGCCGAGCCGCTCGGCCCCGTACTCCCTGAGGGTGTCGAGCAGCCGGTAGCGGCTCCCCGACTCCCCGAGCCGCTGCACCACGGACTTGTCGACGAGCCCGATCAGCTGCCCGAGCACCTCACCGGCGGGCAACTCCCCGCCCCCACAGACCTGTTCGGCGGCGCCCAGCTCGAAGGAGCCCGCGAACACCGAGAGCCGGGCCCACAGCAGCCGCTCCGCCGGAGTACACAGCTCGTGCGACCAGTCGATGGCCGTACGCAGCGTCTGGTGCCGTGACAGAGCGGTGCGCCGCTCTCCGGTGAGCACCTGGAACCGGTCGTCGAGCCGCGCCACCAGCTCCTCCATCGACACCGCCCGCAACCGCACCGCCGCCAGCTCGAGCGCCAGCGGAATGCAGTCGAGGCGATGGGCCAGCGCCAGCAACTGCCCGCGATTGCCGTCGTGCGCGGTGAACCCGGGCACGACACCGGCGGCGCGCTGCGCGAACAGCTCCACGGCGTCGTCCGGTGCGAGCGGCGCGACGGGACAGCAGTGCTCCCCCGGCACGTCCAGCGGCTGGCGGCTGGTCGCGAGCACGCACACGTCGGCGGCCTCGCGCAGCAGGATGTCGGAGAGCATCGCGCAGGCGTCGACCAGATGCTCGCAGGTGTCGAGCACGATGAGCAGGCGCCGCCCCTGCAGATGCGCGACGACCGCGTCGAGCGGCGCCATCCCCGGCTGCTCGGGCAGTTCGAGGACCGTGGCGAGCGTGGCGGGAATCAACTCGGGGTCCCGCAGCGCCGAAAGCTCCGCCAGCCAGATCCCGTCGGGAAACCTCTCCCCGAGCCCCGCGGCGGCCCGTAACGCGGTCCGGCTCTTCCCGACACCTCCCGGCCCGACCAGGGTGACCAGACGCGCATACGTGAACGCGGCCCGCACCTGCGCCAGTTCGTCCGCCCGGCCGACGAACGAGGTCAATTCGGCGGGCAGTTGCCCACCCCGCCGCTGCCCGAAGCCGAAACCCATCGCGCCACCGCCCCCGTCACGCCGTCCGGTACAGAGGATTCCACCTCAGCGTACGCAGAACAGCGCGGAGCGTGAACGAAATCCCCAACCACGCCCGCCGACGCCCACCGGCCCCTCAGGCGGCTACAGGCGGCTGCAGGCGGCGCTCGGCGCCTTCAGGCGATCTTCAGGCGGCGAACCGCTCCGCCACCACCACGGCCTCCTCCAGCGTGTCCACGACGGGCACCCCGGCCAGCTCCAGACTCGCCCGGCTGTGCGAGCCCCCGGTGTAGAGCACGGCCCGCGCCCCCACGTGCGCGGCGGCCACCGCGTCGTCGACGGCGTCCCCGATCACGACGACCCGCTCGGCGGCGGCGACGCCCTCCAGCGCGGCGAGGTGCCGCACCATGCGCTCGGCCTTGCCGGCGTGCGAATCGTCGGTGCGCCCGTCGATCCGCACGAAGTGCTCGTGGATCCCGTGCCGCCGCACGATCGGCACCAGATGCTCGTGCGGGGCGAGCGACAGCAACGACTGCGTACGTCCCTCGGCCCGCCGCCCGGCGAGCAGCTGAGCGGCACCCTCGGTGAGCCCGCACGTCTCGGCCCTCGCCCAGTAGTGCCGGTGGAAGACGGCGTCCATGACCCGCCACTCGCTCTCACTGGGCAGCCGCCCTGTCAGCCGCTCGTAGAAGAGCGGAATCGGCACGCAGTACAGCTCCCGGTACCGCTCCAGCGTGATCGACTCGATCCCGATCTCCGCGAAGGAGGCGTTGGTCGCCTCGATCACCGCATGAATGTCATGCAGGAGGGTCCCGTTCCAATCCCAAACGATATGCGCCCCGCGCCGCGTCCCCATCCCCAAAATCTACCCTCCCCGAGGGACCGGGCACCTACCCCTGCGCCACGCCACCACCGCACCATCACAGCGAGCCGACCAACCGCCCCTACCTCGCCATGTCAGCGCAGCGAGACGGGCGGGACGGGTGGGAAACATCCGCCGCGAAGCGGGCGGCCTGGAACCCCCCACAACCCGTTGCC
>NZ_WMBF01000065.1:0-21531 GCF_019400875.1 Streptomyces anatolicus
GCCAGCGCACACGAAAGAGCCCCGCCCCGGATCAACTCCGGGACGGGGCTCGGTCGTTCACCACAAGTGCCGTCAGGCGGTCGCGGGCACCGCCCGCGACGAGTCGCCCTCGGCCGGCCCGGCCGACCCGAAGTCATCGAGCGGCGACGCCGAAGCACTCTCGTACGCCTCCCGGTCGAGGATCTTCTCGCGGGCCGCGACGATCACCGGCACCAGCGCCTGCCCGGCCACGTTCGTGGCGGTGCGCATCATGTCCAGGACGGGGTCGATGGCGAGGAGCAGACCCACGCCCTCCATCGGCAGACCGAGCGTGGAGAGGGTCAGCGTCAGCATCACGGTCGCACCGGTCAGACCGGCGGTCGCCGCCGAGCCCACCACCGACACGAACGCGATGAGCAGGTACTCCTTGACGCCCAGGTCCACGTCGAAGATCTGCGCGACGAAGATCGCGGCGATCGAGGGGTAGATGGCCGCGCAACCGTCCATCTTGGTCGTGGCGCCGAAGGGCACCGCGAAGGAGGTGTACTCCTTCGGCACGCCGAGCCGCTCGGTGACCTTCTGGGTGACCGGCATCGTGCCGACCGAGGAGCGCGAGACGAACGCCAGCTGGATCGCGGGCCAGGCGCCCTTGAAGAACTGGAGCGGGTTCACCTTGGCGACGAACGCGAGCAGCAGCGGGTAGACGCCGAACATCACCAGGGCGCAGCCGATGTAGATGTCCGCGGTGAACGTCGCGTACTTGCTGATGAGGTTCCAGCCGTAGTCCGCGATGGCGAAGCCGATGAGGCCGACCGTGCCGATCGGGGAGAGCTTGATGACCCACCACAGGGCCTTCTGGAGGAGCGCGAGGACCGACTCGCTCAGCTCCAGGATCGGCTGCGCCTTGTCGCCGATCTTCAGTACGGCGACACCGGCGACGGCGGCCATGAAGACGATCTGCAGGACGTTCAGCTCGGTGAAGGGCGTGATGACGTCCTTCGGGATGATCCCGGTGAGGAAGTCGATCCAGGAGCCCGCATCCTCGGGCGCCTTGCCGTCCTTCGGGGTGAGGCCGGTGCCGGAGCCGGGGTTGGTGAGCAGGCCGATGGTGAGGCCGATGGCCACCGCGATCAGCGACGTGATCATGAACCACAGCAGGGTGCGGGTGGCGAGCCGCGCCGCGTTGTTGACCTTGCGCAGGTTGGTGATGGAGACCAGGATCGCGAAGAAGACGAGCGGGGCGACCGCGAGCTTCAGCAGCCCGATGAAGGTGCTGCCCACCTTGTCCAGCGTGGTGACGAGCCAGGAGACGTCCTGGTCGCGGGCGATCCAGCCGAGCAGCACACCGAGCACGAGACCGGCGAGGATCTGCGCCCAGAAGGGGATCTTGAGGAACTTGGTTATCCGGAAGCGGGACTCGGGCTTCTCGGTCTGGCCCGCCTTGTCGGCGGGCGGCGCGGAATTCGCGGACACGGACACACTCCGGTGAGGAAAATCAGGGGGAGGGGGACGTACGGGAGCGGCGACCGCGAAGGGTCAGCGGGGCCGCTGCGGCGGGGGTCACGGTCAGACGTGACAGGCCGCGGACATGCAGCGGCAGAGGTCGACATGCAGGCGCGCCACGAGCGGGACGCTCATCGCGTGGTGGTGCGCTGCTGCTGTCTTCATGTCGAATACGTTAACACTCGTACTTTGAGAACATCAAAGGTCTTGTTTGAGGTAACGGCTCCCCAGGAAGCTCCCCCGGGAGACCCGGGAAGCCCCCGCACGCACAGAACCCCGGCCCGGAGCGGCGTGCTCCGGACCGGGGTCCCGATGAGTGTGTGACGAAGCTTACGAGCCCTGCGCCTGCGCCCTGCCCTGCGAGCGCGCACGCGCCACGTCGTCCGCCTCGTCCTCCTGGGTGCGGTTCGCCTCCAGGTTGGCCTTGGCGCGGTCGACCTTGGCGACGACCTGCTCCGAGGCGCGGTCACGCTCCTTGCGGAGCACCACGAAGCTGATGGGGGCGGAGACGACCAGCGCGAGCAGCAGCACCCACAGCAGGTTCGAGTCGCCGAGTCCGCGCGGCAGGATCTCGGAGTAGACGAGGCCCCAGACGACCACGAAGCAACCCACGAAGATTCCGAGGCGCATCAGCGTGTAGCGGAGCATGGCAATCCACTCTTCCGTTCCGAAATGGGCCCGAGCTGGACGAGCCTCTCCAGTGAAGCATGGCGGAGCCCGCGCCCGGCAAGGGGGTCAGACGCGCATCGCCTGCGGCGTCTCCCGCAGCATCGGGTCGGGGCCCTCGTACTCCCGGATCGCCTCGTAGCGCGTGTTCCGCTCCACCGGGCGGAAGCCGGCCTCGCGGATCAGGTCGAGCAGGTCCTCGCGGGTCAGCTTGTTCGGGGTGCCGAAGTTGTCCGCGTCATGCGTGATCTTGTACTCGACGACCGAGCCGTCCATGTCGTCGGCGCCGTGCTGGAGCGCGAGCTGCGTCGTCTGGAGGCCGTGCATGACCCAGAAGACCTTGACGTGCGGGACGTTGTCGAAGAGGAGGCGCGAGACGGCGAAGGTCTTCAGGGCCTCGGCGCCGGACGCCATGGTGGTGCGCGCCTGGAGGCGGTTCCTGACCTTGCCGTCCTTCACGTCGACGAAGTCGTGCTGGTAGCGCAGCGGGATGAAGACCTGGAAACCGTTGGTCTCGTCCTGGAGCTCCCGCAGGCGCAGCACGTGGTCCACCCGGTGGCGCGGCTCCTCGATGTGGCCGTACAGCATCGTGCACGGGGTCTTCAGACCCTTCTCGTGCGCGAGGCGGTGGATGCGGGACCAGTCCTCCCAGTGGGTGCGGTGGTCGACGATGTGCTGGCGCACCTCCCAGTCGAAGATCTCCGCGCCGCCGCCGGTCAGCGACTCGAGACCGGCCTCGATCAGCTCGTCCAGGATGTCGGATGCCGACATGCCGGAGATCGTCTCGAAGTGGTGGATCTCGGTGGCCGTGAAGGCCTTCAGGGAGACGTTCGGGAGCGCCTTCTTCAGCTCGCTCAGCGAACGCGGGTAGTAGCGCCACGGCAGGTTCGGGTGCAGGCCGTTGACGATGTGCAGCTCGGTGAGGTTCTCGCCCTCCATCGCCTTGGCGAGGCGGACGGCCTCCTCGATGCGCATCGTGTACGCGTCCTTCTCGCCCGGCTTGCGCTGGAAGGAGCAGTAGGCGCACGACGCGGTGCACACGTTCGTCATGTTGAGGTGGCGGTTGACGTTGAAGTGCACGACGTCGCCGTTCTTGCGCGTGCGCACCTCGTGGGCGAGGCCGCCGAGCCAGGCGAGGTCGTCCGACTCGTAGAGCGCGATGCCGTCCTCGCGGGACAGCCGCTCGCCGTCCCGGACCTTCTGCTCAAGATCGCGCTTGAGACCTGCGTCCATTCCCTCGCCCTTACCTCTCCAGCGACCTACGACAAACTCCCGCCAACCGTACGCCCCCGCTCCCGCTCACTCTTCCTCGGGCAGCTCCCCGACCCTGTTCTCCCACTTCGTGGAGAGCACGATGGTTGTACGCGTCCGGGATACGCCCCGCGTGCCGCTGAGCCTGCGGATCGTCTTCTCCAGGCCGTCCACGTCGCTCGCCCTGACCTTGAGCATGTACGAGTCGTCGCCCGCGATGAACCAGCAGTCCTCGATCTCGTGCAGGTCCTTCAGGCGCCGTGCCACGTCCTCGTGGTCGGCGGCGTCGGAGAGCGAGATGCCGATGAGGGCGATGACGCCGAGGCCGAGCGAGGCGGAGTCGACGGTCGCGCGGTAGCCGGTGATGACACCGGCCGCTTCGAGGCGGTTGATCCGGTCCGTGACGCTCGGCCCGGAGAGGCCCACGAGCCGGCCGAGTTCGGCGTACGAGGCGCGGCCGTTCTCCCGCAGGGCCTGGATGAGCTGCCTGTCCACGGCGTCCATAGGTGCGATGCCTTTCATTATTCAGCGATACCGCGAGTCTATGTGTAGAATCTAAGGCGCAACAGGGTCTGCACCCTGTGAATCTTTCTCAATCTCAGCAGATCAACGACGATCCTTCAGGAGTGAGTCACCCCGTGTACTCGATCGAGATGGCCTACGCCCGTATGCGCGAGCTCCAGGACCTGGCCAACCGCTCGCGTGCGGAGGTTGCGGCGGCGCGTAGGGGCGTTAAGAAGGCTCGGGGCACTAAGAAGCGGTAGTCCCGCCGTGGGGGTCGGGGTCGGTGCCGGGTGCGGGTTCGTCTTGGTTGCTCGCGCAGTTCCCCGCGCCCCTTCGGGGCGCTCACCCTGGGGGCGCTCACCCTTCACCGGAAGCGCTCCCCAGCTGCCCTTTCCACCGGCGGTACAGGCTGTGCGGCACGTCCGCCGTGTCGAGCACCCGGCCGGCGACGAAGTCCACCAGGTCCTGGATGTGCGTCGCCCCCGCGTAGAACGCCGGGGAGGCGGGCAGCACGTTCGCGCCCGCCTCGTCCAGGCTCACCAGGTGCTTCAGCGTCTGCCCGTTCAGCGGTGTCTCGCGTACGCAGACCACGAGCCGTCGGCCTTCCTTGAGCGTCACGCTCGCCGACCGCTGCAGCAGGTCCTTCGAGAGCCCGAGCGCCACCCCCGCCACGCACGCCGTGGACGCCGGCACGATCAGCATCCCCTTCGTCGCGTACGACCCCGAGGACGGGCCCGCCGCCAGATCACCGGCCGCCCAGTACCGCACGTCCGCCAGGGACTCGTCCGGCACGTCGAAGGTGTCCGGCTTCCCGTCCGCGCCCCGCGCCAGCCACTGGCGCAGATCGTCCCGCCAGTGCGCGTCCCGGAAGGAGATGCCGGTCTCGTCGAGCAGCGTCAGCCGCGAGGCCCGCGACACGACGAGGTCGACGCTCTCCCCCGCGCCGAGCAGGGCCCGCAGGACGGCGGCGGCATAGGGCGTACCGGACGCGCCGGACACCCCCACGATCCAAGGCCTACGCTGCGTATCTCCTGGATTCACGCTGTGCAGCCTAGACCGTGAGCCCGCGGACGAGCAGATCGAGCAGCGCGCAGACGAAGAGCGCGATGCCGATGAAGCCGTTCACCTGGAAGAAGGCCCGGTTGAGCCGGGACAGGTCGTGCGGCTTCACGATCGAGTGCTCGTACAGGAAGGCGGCCGCGACGATGACGAGCCCCAGCCAGAAGAACGCACCGGCGCCCGTGTCGAGCCCGTACCAGACGAAGAGGCCCGTGGTCACCAGGTGGCAGCCGCGCGCGCCCCAAATGGCGGCCGGGATGCCGAACCGCGCGGGCACCGACTTCACGCCGACCTCGCGGTCGGTCTCCACGTCCTGGCAGGCGTAGATCAGGTCGAAGCCGCCGATCCACACGCCGACCGCGAGGCCGAGGATGACGGCCTGCCACGACCACTCGCCGGTGACGGCGATCCAGGCGCCGACCGGACCCATCGCCTGGGCGAGGCCGAGGATCGCCTGCGGGAAGTTCGTGAACCGCTTGCCGTACGGATAGACGACCATCGGGATCACCGCGATGGGCGCGAGCGCCAGGCAGAGCGGGTTGAGCAGGGCGGCCGCGCCGAGGAAGACGGCGAGCGCGATCAGCGCGCCCGTCCACGCGGACTTCACCGACACCGCGCCCGTGACCAGCTCGCGGTGGGCGGTCCTCGGGTTACGGGCGTCGATCTCGCGGTCGATGATGCGGTTCGCGGCCATGGCGAACGTCCGCAGCCCCACCATGCAGACGGTCACGAGGAGCAGCCGCACCCAGTGGATGTTCTCGTCGAGCTGGAACATCGCGGTCAGGGCGGCGATATAGGCGAAGGGCAGCGCGAAGACCGAGTGCTCGATCATGACGAGGCGCAGGAACGCCTTGGTCCTGCCCGGCTGCCGCGGGAGCGCGGCGGATGCGGAGGTCACGAGAGTCCGTACTCCTTCCAGCGACGGTCCACCTTCGAGGCGGTCTCCGGGTCGGACACCACCATCTCCGGCCAGCCGCCGTCGCGCGTGTACCCCTCCTCGGGCAGCTTGCGCGTCGCGTCGATGCCCGCCTTGCCGCCCCAGAACTGCTGGTAGGAGGCGTGGTCGAGGTGGTCGACCGGGCCCTCGACGACGGTGAGGTCGCGGGCGTAGTCCGTGTTGCCGAGCGCCCGCCAGGACACCTCGTGCAGGTCGTGGACGTCACAGTCCTTGTCCACGACGACGATCAGCTTCGTCAGGGACATCATGTGCGCGCCCCAGATGGCGTGCATGACCTTCTGCGCGTGCTTGGGGTACTTCTTGTCGATCGAGACGATCGCGCAGTTGTGGAAGCCGCCCGACTCCGGCAGGTGGTAGTCGACGATGTCCGGGACGATCACCTTGAGGAGGGGGAGGAAGAACCTCTCCGTCGCGCGGCCGAGCGGGCCGTCCTCCGTCGGCGGGCGGCCGACGACGATCGACTGGAGCAGCGGCCGCCTCCGCATCGTCACGCAGTCGATCCTCAGCGCGGGGAACGGTTCCTGCGGCGTGTAGAAGCCGGTGTGGTCACCGAAGGGGCCCTCGGGCAGCATCTCGCCGGGCTCCAGCCAGCCCTCGATGACGACCTCGGCGTGCGCGGGCACCTGGAGCGGGACCGTCTTGCAGTCGACCATCTCGACGCGCTTGCCCTGGATGAACCCGGCCAGCATGTACTCGTCCATGTCACCGGGGAGCGGGGCCGTCGAGGCGTATGTGACGGCGGGCGGGCAGCCGAAGGCGATCGCGACGGGCAGCCTCTCGCCCCTGCGGGCCGCCACCTGGTAGTGGTTGCGGCTGTCCTTGTGGATCTGCCAGTGCATGCCGATGGTGCGCTTGTCGTGGCGCTGGAGGCGGTAGAGGCCGAGGTTGCGCACCCCGGTGTCGGGGTCCTTGGTGTGGGTCAGACCGAGGTTGAAGAAGGAGCCGCCGTCCTCGGGCCAGGTGAAGAGCGCGGGCAGCTTCTCCAGGTCCACGTCGTCGCCGGTGAGGACGGTCTCCTGGACGGGGGCGTTCTCCGCCTTCACCTTCTTCGGCGGTACGTGCGTCATCGCGCCGAGCTTGCCGAACGCCTCGCGCACCCCGACGAAGCCGTGCGGCAGCTCCGGCTTGAGCAGGCCACCGATCTTCTCGCTGATCTCGCCGTACGACTTCAGGCCGAGCGCCTTCAGCAGGCGGCGGTCCGTCCCGTACACGTTCATCGCCAGGGGCATCGCGGAGCCCTTGACGTTCTCGAAGAGGAGCGCGGGGCCGCCGGCCTTCTGCACCCGGTCGACGATCTCACCGACCTCCAGGTACGGGTCGACCTCGGCCTTGATGCGCTTGAGATCGCCCTCGCGCTCCAGTGCGCGGAGCAGGGAGCGAAGATCGTCGTAAGCCATGCGTTCCAGTATCCGGCACCGGCTACCCTGGCCCCGTCACCGGGGGCACGCACGCCTCTCGCCGTCATCGCTTGGGGGACCGCGTCACCATGCTCAGGTATCTGCCGTTCGTGCTGGTCCTGGCGGTATGGATCTACGCCTTCATCGATGTCCTGAACACTCCCGAGAAGGAGATCAGGCATCTGCCCAAGGTGGTGTGGGTCATCATCGTCCTGCTCTTCGGCGAGGTCCTGCTCGGCCCCATCGCCTGGTTCGTCACCGGCAAGGTGCGGCACGCTCCCGGCACCTCCGGCGGCGCGGGGCGTTCCCGCGGCCGCGCTCAATGGGTGGCGCCCGACGACAACCCCGAGTTCCTGAAGTCCCTCAAGGACGAGCCCCGCGACGAGGACCCCGACGAGAAGAAGCGGGACAAGGGCAGCGACAGCTGATGGAGCTACGGCTGCTCGTAACCTTCGAGAAGGTCGCCACCGTCCTCAGCTTCACCCGCGCCGCCACCGAACTGGCGTACGCGCAGTCCAGCGTGACCAGCCAGATCCGCGCCCTGGAGTCCTCGCTCGGCACGGAACTCTTCGACCGGCTCGGCAGCCGCATCCGCCTGACCGAGGCGGGCACGCGACTGCTGCCCTACGCCCGGCAGATCATCGAGCTCGCCGACGAGGCGCGGGCCGCGGTCGTCGGCGCCGAGGAGCCGTCCGGCGCGATTGCGGTCGGCACCATGGAGTCGCTGACCTCCTACCGGCTTCCGCCGCTCCTGGAACTCTTCCACCACCGCTACCCGAAGGTGCGGCTCTCGCTGCGCCCCACGCTGGGCGACGAGACCCGGCAGGCGCTGCGGCAGGGGACGTACGACGTGGGGTTCCTGATGGAGCCGGGGACCGAGCACCAGGGCCTGGAGAGCGAGGTGCTCGCCGAGGAGCCGCTGGTCCTGGTCTGTGCCCCCGGCCACGCGCTGGCGGCACGCGGCGCGGGCCCGCTCACCACGGCCGATCTGACGGCGGTGCAGCTCGTGGGCACCGAGCCCGGCTGCCCGTACCGGGACCTGTTCGAGGCGGAGCTGCGGGAGCGGACGGGGACGCCGCCGCCCTTCATGGAGTTCGGCACCATCGAGGCGACCAAGCAGGGTGTGGCGGGCGGGCTCGGGGTGGCGCTGCTGCCGGCCGTGGCGGTGGCTCGGGAGCTGGCGGGGGGCACGCTCGTACGGCTGCCCTGGGAGCCGCCGTTCACCTTGTGGACGCAGCTCGCGTGGCGGTCGGGGAAGCGGCTTCCCGCGCATGTGCGGCTGTTCGTGGAGCAGGCCGTGCGTCTCGTGCGGGAGCAGAGCGCGTCCCCCGCGCCAGCGTCACCTTGAGGCTGGCCAGCACGATCAGCGGGACGCCGAGCGCCTGGACGAGCCCGATGTGGTGGCCGTAGACCGCCCAGTCGGCGACCATCGCGACCGCCGGGTAGGTGAAGGCGAGCACGGCGATCTTGGGCGTGGGGAGCTTCGCGTACGCCGCGTACATCAGGACGTACATCAGGCCGGTGTGGATCACGCCGAGGCCGACGAGCCAGGCCCATCCGGCGCCGGTGCCGCGCATCGCGCCGAAGTCGGTGAAGGGCAGCAACAGCGGTATGCCGACCAGGACTTGGACAAGGGCGACGAGGTGGGGCCGTACGCCCGTGACGCGCTTGGTGACGAGGGTGGACAGAGCGTAGAGGACGGCGGCGAGCAGCGCGAGGCCGATGCCCGCGAGCGAGCCGGTGTCCCCCGGGCGCACCCCGGAGACGAGCACGAGCCCCGCGAACGCGGCGGCCAGCCAGCCGAGCTGGGACCGGGTCAGACGCTCGCGCAGGACGAGCGCGCTGAGCAGCACCAGGAAGAAGGGCTGCGTGTGGTAGACGACGGTGGTCAGGGAGATCGAGGTGGCCTCGTACGCCTTGAAGAGGAAGACCCAGTTGAAGACGATGAAGAGCCCGCCGAGCGCGGCGAGCCCGAGCTTCTTCGGGGTGAGCCCGTGATCGCGGAAGTAGCCGCGGGCGAAGGCGTACGCGCCGAGGGCGAGGGCGCCGAACAGGACGCGGAAGAAGACGACGTTGAAGGCGGAGGCACCGGACTCCACGACGAATACGCCGAGGGTGCCGGAGAGCATCATGGCGGCGGTGAGCTGGAGGGTGCCCTTGGTCTCTGGGGTCATGGCGGGAACGTACGAGCGGGCGTACGCGCTGGTCCACGGCCCAGTGGGGCGTCCTGCCGATGGGCCGATCGGTGAAGCCGATGAGTCCTGACCGGCGGCGTCCGGTCAGTCGGCCGCGTACGTCTCCCGCAGCTCGCGCCAGCGGTCGGTGCTCCACGTCGACCAGTCCTTGGGGCGGCCCTGGAGCGCGTCGACCAGGTACTCGAAGTGGTCGTGCCACCCGGCGAGGCAGTCCAGGCGCAGGGCGTCGTCGCCCTTGAACTCGTTGGTGAAGCGCAGCGTCGTGTGGGAGGCCCCCTCCGCTTCGAGGTGGAAGCGGCACCGGCCGTGCAGGTCGATCGTGTACTCGGCGACCACGTCCGGGTCCCAGGCCGTGATCTGCCCGGAGTGCACGGCATCCTCCGCGCCGTTCAGCCAGCGCAGCGTGATGGCGCCGCCGAGCCGGGGCTCGAACACGTCGGCGGCGGCCAGCCACCCCGGCAGCCCTTCGGGGGTGGCCACCGCCGCCCAGACGTTTTCCACAGGGTGGGGAAGGCTCAGTTCGTAGTGGAGATGCTGGATGGCGCCCTCGGTCCGGCTCGTGCCCTGTCCGATCGTCTCGGTCATGGCACAAGCCTGGCCCGGAGCGGCCCGTTCCGCACCCCCGGCGCGTACGTCGGCGGGTCAGACCCCGGCGTACGAGTGCTTGCCGGTGACGAAGATGTTGACTCCGTAGTAGTTGAACAGCCAGCAGCCGAAGGCGATCAGGGCCAGGTAGGCGGCCTTGCGGCCCTTCCAGCCGGCGGTGGCGCGGGCGTGGAGGTAGCAGGCGTACGCGACCCAGGTGATGAAGGACCAGACCTCCTTGGGGTCCCAGCCCCAGTAGCGGCCCCAGGCGTCGCCCGCCCAGATCGCGCCCGCGATGATCGTGAACGTCCACAGCGGGAAGATCGCCGCGTTCAGGCGGTAGGAGAACTTGTCGAGCGAGGCGGCGGCCGGCAGCCGCTCCATCACGGACGTGGCGAACTTGCCGGGCTGCCCGCCGCTCTGGAGCTTCGCCTCGTAGCTGTCGCGGAAGAGGTAGAGCATCGTCGCGACGAAGCCGACGTAGAAGACCGCGCCGCAGAAGATCGCCGTGGAGACGTGGATCCACAGCCAGTACGAGTGCAGGGCCGGGACCAGCTGGTCGCTGGAGGTGTACAGGACGGTGACGGCGAGACCGAGGTCGAGCAGGACCGTCGTCATCAGGGGCAGGCCGAGCCAGGCCACGTTCTTCTTCAGCGCCAGCAGCACCAGGTAGACGCCGACGGCGACGGTGGAGAAGGTGATGCTGAACTCGTACATGTTGCCCCACGGCGCCCGCTGTACCGAGAGGGCGCGGGTGAGCACCCCGCCGAACTCCAGCAGGAACGCGAGCACGGTGAGGGAGACCGCGATACGGCCGTACAGGTCCCCCTTCTCGTCCCCGGCCGCCGCGCCGGGCCCGTCCGGCACGTCCCGGGCCCCGGTGACGGACCGCGTGACGACCTGCGGGCGCTCCAGGGTGGCGGTGCCGCCCTGGGCCTTGGCCTTGACGGCCACCGCGGGCCCCGCGGCCGCGGTCTTGCTCGGGGTGAGGGCGGCGGCGGTGCGGGCGACCTTGCTGCGGCTGCCGAAGAGCCACTCCGCCATGTGCGCGAAGAAGGCCAGGAGGTAGACGGCCATCGCGGAGTAGATCAGCACGTTGCTGATGTGCGCGAGGTCCTCGTTCGGTTCGGCGGCCAGGGTGGCGGCGAGATTCACTTCTCAGCCCCTTCGGCAGGTACGGCATCGGGGTCGGAGTCGGAGGCGGCTTCCGCGTCCGGGTCTGGGTGGGGGTCCGGCGCGCTCGGCGCCTTCTCGTGCGCGCTCGGCGCCTTCTCGTGCAGGTGCGCGGCGAGGTCGGACAGTTCGTCGGGGAGCTTCGCGGACTCGCTGCGGCCGAGGCCCGCCATCTCCACGACCGTGACGCCGTCGGCGCCCCGCACCGCCCGCACCCACACGCGGCGGCGCTGGATGAAGAGCGATCCGGCGAGGCCCGCGATCGCGGCGAGCGCACCGCCCAGCGCCCACACGGAGCCGGGCTCCTGCGAGATCTGGAAGGTCGCCCACTCCTTGAGGTCCTTCTCGAAGGTGATCGACCCGGCGCCGTTCGGCAGCTCCATGGTCTCGCCGGGCAGCAGCCGCTTCTTGAACAGCTCGCCCTGGGCGTCCTTGAACTTCTTCATCTTCCGGGTGTCCAGCTGGTACACGTTCTGCGGGACACCGGAGTCGACGCCGAGGCTGCCGTGGTACGCGGAGAGCGCGAGCACCGGGAAGTTCGCCGCGGGGAACTGCGAGAACATCTGGCCCTGGCCCTCGCCCGCGAAGGTCGGCACGAAGAAGGCGTTGAAGCCGAGCTGCTCCTTGTCGCCCTTCTTGTTCTTGTAGCCGTCGAGGACCTTGATGGCGCCGGTCGCGGTGCCGTTCTGGTCGATGGGCAGCAGCGGCACGGCGGCCTCGTAGATCACCTTGCCCTTGGGGTCGCGGACGGTGACCTTGGGGGCGTAGCCGTGGCCGATGAGGTAGACCTTCGAGCCGTCGACCTCCAGCGGCTTGTTGACCTCGATCGACTTCTTCTTCTCGGGGCCGTCGGCGCCCTCGCTGTAGGTGACGTTCGCCCGATAGGTGCGGGGCGTGCCGCGGTTGGGGCCCGATTCCTCGTACGTGCCCTCGAAGTCGTCGAGCTTGAAGTGGAACGGCGCCAGGTCGTCGGTGTCGAAGAGGCTGCCGGACTTGAAGTCGTCGTACTGGCTGAGGGTGTTGGAGAAGCCGTCGCCCTCCATGATCAGTTTGCCGCCCTCGGACTTGAAAAGCTGTCCGGCGGCGAAGGCGATCAGCATCACGATCAGCGCGATGTGGAAGACAAGGTTTCCCGCCTCGCGCAGATAGCCCTTCTCGGCGGCGACCGAGTCCGCGGCGAGGTCCGCCCGGAAGCGCCGCTGCTTGAGCAGTGCGAGCGCGGCGCCGTGCACCTGCTCGGGCTCGGCGTCCGTGCGCCACGTCGTGTACGCGGGCAGCCGCGTCAGCTTCTTGGGGGCGCCCGGCGGGCGGCCGCGGAGCTGGCCGACGAACTGCCAGGTGCGGGGCACGATGCAGCCGATGAGGGAGACGAAGAGCAGGATGTAGATCGCGGAGAACCACACCGAGCTGTAGACGTCGAAGAGCTGGAGCTTGTCGTAGAGCGGCCCGAGCGTGGTGTGCCGGTCCTTGAAGTCCTGGACCTTCAGCTCGTCGACGTTGCTCTGCGGGATCAGCGACCCGGGGATCGCGCCCAGGGACAGCAACAGGAGCAGGATCAGCGCGACCCGCATCGAGGTCAGCTGCCGCCAGAACCAGCGCAGCCAGCCGATCACCCCGAGGGAGGGCAGGTTCGGCGACTCCTCCTGGGGAGCGGTCGACAGGTGCTCGCCCGCGGCACCGAGGTCGTCTCGCTGCTCGGGGGCTTCGGTCTTGCTCATGGATCAGATCCCCACGGTGTAACTGCTCGTCCAGACCTGCATCTGCTGCACCATGCTGTCCCACACTCCGGTGACGAGCAGCAGGCCGGTCGCGATCATCATGATGCCGCCGATGCGCATCACCCACGCATAGTGCCGCTTGACCCAGCCGAAGGCGCCGAGCGCCTTGCGGAAGGCGACGGCGGCGATGATGAACGGAATGCCGAGCCCGAGGGAGTAGGCGACTCCGAGGAGCGCGCCGCGCTGCGGGTTGCCTCCGTCGGCGGAGAGCGCGAGGACGGAGGCGAGGGTCGGGCCGACGCACGGCGTCCAGCCGACGGCGAAGAGAGCGCCGACGACCGGGGCACCGGCCAGTCCGACGGCGGGCCGCTTGTGGAAGCGGAACTCGCGCTGGGTGAGCCACGGCATGAGCCCCATGAAGAAGAGCCCGAGCGCGATCATCACCACGCCGAGCACCGTGTTGATGGTGCTCTGGTGTTCCTTGAGGGTGTGCCCCACCGCCCCGAAGAAGACGGTGACGCAGACGAAGATCACGGTGAAGCCGGCCACGAAGAGCGCGGCGCCCGCCGCCATCCGGCCGCGCCGCGCCTCACCGAGGTCCTGGCCGCTGACCCCGGTGACGTACGACAGATAGCCGGGCACGAGCGGCAGGACGCACGGCGAGAAGAAGGAGACGAGTCCGCCGAGCACGGCGACCGGGATGGCGAGCAGCAGGGCCCCGCTCATCACGGTCTGGTTCGGGCCGGTGACGGCCGCGAGCGTGAGCATCACTTCTCCGCGACCACGGGGTCGATCATCTTGCGCAGCTTCGCCTCGTTGAGGGGCTGCTGGGTGCGGGCCGCGATCTTCCCGTCCCGGTCGACGACGAGCGTGGAGGGGATGGCGTTGGGGTTGAGCGAGCCCCGGGGGAAGCGCAGCATCAGTTTGCCCGTCGGGTCGTACACGCTCGGGTAGGGCACCTCGTGCGCCTCCTCGAAGGCGAGCGCCGGGCCGCGCTCGGGGTCGCGGGTGTTGATCCCGACGAACTCGACGCCCTTGGCCTTCTTCTCCTTGGCGACCTTCACGAAGTTCGGCGCCTCGGCCCGGCAGGGGGCGCACCAGGAGCCCCAGACGTTGATGACGAGGACCTTGCCCTTGTAGGCGTCGGCGATGTCCAGCTTCTTGCCGTCGAGGGTCTCGCCGTCCAGCTCGGGGAGCGCCTTGCGGTCCCCCTTCTTCGCGGTGGCGATGCCGTCCTTGCCCGCCACGAAGTTGGTGTTGCCGGAGCCGCCCGACATCCCGCCCGAGCCGCAGGCCGACAGTGCAAGGGCGGCGACCGCGGCGACCGCGGCGAGGAGGGTGGCGCGGCCACGGCCGCCGGGGCGGCGGCTACGGCTGCGGTTCGTGCTCTGGGGGGCGCGGCAGGCGGCACTCATGTGAAAAGTTTCGCATGTCTGTTTCGGGGATCTTCCGCACCCCCCGCGGTTGCGGAAAGTCCCATTTCAGGCGGCCTTTCCGAGTCCCTTCCAGCCACCGGCGGGCGTCTGGCCGACATCGAGGCCCTGGAGCCGCGCGAGCACCTTGGGGTCCTGTACGTCGAGCCAGTCGACGAACTGCCGGAAGGAGACGAGGCGTACGTCCTTCTTGCCCGCGATGTGCTTCAGGGCCTCCTCGACGGCGTCCATGTAGATGCCGCCGTTCCACTCCTCGAAGTGGTTGCCGATGAAGAACGGGGCGCGGTTGGTCTCGTAGGCCCGCTTGAACCCGGATATGTAGGCCTCGGTCGCCTGCTTGCGCCAGCCCGGGTAGTTGTGGGGCGGCGCCTTCGTGGAGTTCTGCGACTGGTTGGCGAGGATGTTGTAGTCCATCGACAGGACCTCGAAGGTGTGGCCGGGGAAGGGCACCGCCTGGAGCGGCAGGTCCCATACGCCCATCTTCTTCAGGGGCCAGCGCTGGCGGCCGCCGGGCGAGGAGGCGTCATAGCGCCAGCCGAGCTTCTTCGCGGTCGGCAGCAGGTTGTTCTGGCCGAGCAGACAGGGCGTGCGGCCGCCGACGAGTTCCTTGTCGTAGTCGAAGGGCAGCGACGGCAGATCGGTCCAGCCGGTATTCGTACGCCACTTCTTCACAAAGGACTTGGCCTGGTCGATCTCGTCCTGCCATTGCGCGGGCGTCCAGTTGGCGACCGTTCCGGTGCCCGTGCAGAAGTGCCCGTTGAAGTGTGTGCCGATTTCATGGCCCTCGAGCCAGGCCTGACGTACGTACTTCAGCGTGTCCTTGATGTGACCGTCGGTGAGATAACCGATGTCGGAGGCGCCGACCGCGTTGTTCGGCGGGCGGTACATGCGCTTCTTCGATTCCGGGAGCAGATAAAGCCCGGAGAGGAAGAACGTCATGTGCGCGTCGTGGTCCTCGGCCAGCTTCAGAAAGCGCGGGAAGAGGCCGTTGCCGACCTCGCCGGCGCCGTCCCAGGAGAAGACCACGAACTGCGGGGGCGTCTCACCGGGCTCCAGCGGCACCGGCTTGCCCGGCTGTTTGGGCTGCTTGCCGGTGTAGGAGGTCGATCCGTCACCGATCGGCTTGGCCGGGTGCTTGCCGGGCTCGGCCCGCCCGTCCTTCGCCTTGTCCGCGGGCCCCGAGGAATCCCCGTCGCCTCCGGTGCCGCATGCCGCGAGCCCGAAAGCCGCCGCGGCACCGGCTCCGAGCCCGAGCATTCCCCTGCGGCTGAAGTCGCGCATTCCATCCCCATTCGTCGCGCCCTTGGGTCCGCCCCGCCGTATCTGGCTTGCGGGACGGACGCCCTGTGAGAGGGCGCGACGAACAGTGGGGTTCCTGTACATCGCGGATCAACGCGGATTATTTACCGCGCTTTACCCGAAAGGGACTTACAGTGGCGAAGCGATTACGCGACGTCGACGAAATCCCTGTTCAGGCCCCGAAGGCCTTGCTCTTGCCCTTCACCGGCTTGGCGCCCGCGAGGAGATGCGCGGGCACGAGGTCACGGGCGGGCTCCGAATACCCCACCGAAACGATTTTGTCGCCGCGGTAGGTGAACGTCGTGAGCGAGGCGAGCGTGCACTGCCGCTTGCGCGGGTCGTGCCACAGGCGCCGCTTCTCCACGAAGCTGCGCACGGTCCAGATCGGCAGCTGGTGGCTGACGCAGACCGCCTCGTGCCCGCGGGCCGCGTCCTTGGCCGCGTCCAGGGCGCCCATCATCCGTACGACCTGCTCGACGTACGGCTCGCCCCAGGACGGCTTGAAGGGGTTGACCAGGTGCCGCCAGTTCTCGGGGTTCTTCAGGGCGCCGTCGCCGACGCCGAAGGTCTTGCCCTCGAAGACGTTGCCCGCCTCGATGAGCCGGGCGTCGGTGGCGAGGTCCAGGCCGTGCGCCTTGGCGATCGGCATGGCCGTCTCCTGGGCGCGGTCGAGCGGCGAGGCGACGACATGCGTGACGTCACGCTGGGACAGGTGCTCGGCGACCCGGTCGGCCATGCGCCGGCCCAGCTCCGAGAGGTGGTAGTCGGGCAGCCGCCCGTAGAGGATCCCGTCGGGGTTGTGCACCTCGCCGTGGCGCATCACGTGTACGACGGTCAGCTCGTCGCCCGCGGCGGTGGCGCTCACGCGGTGGCCTCCGTCGCTTCCGCGGCGGCGCGCGCGGCGGCCGGCAGGGCGGCGGCGATCCGCTCGACGGCCCGCTCGTCGTGGGCGGTGGAGACGAACCAGGACTCGAAGGCGGAGGGCGGCAGATAGACGCCCTGCGCCAGCATCGAGTGGAAGAAGGCGGTGAAGCGGAAGGACTCCTGCGCCTTGGCGTCGTCGTAGTTCTTCACTTCGTTCGCGGTGAAGAAGACGGAGAACATGTTGGAGGCGTTCTGCACGGTGTGCGCGACGCCCTCCTTGCCCAGCGCCTCACTCACCAGGCCCCGCAGCCGCTCCGAGACCGCGTCGACCTTGTCGTACGCGGCATCGTCCAGGAGCCGCAGCTGGGCGAGGCCCGCGGCCGTGGCGACCGGGTTACCGGAGAGGGTGCCCGCCTGGTAGACGGGACCGGCCGGGGCGAGGTGCGCCATGACGTCGGCGCGCCCGCCGAAGGCGGCGGCGGGGAAGCCGCCGCCCATGACCTTGCCGAAGGTCATCAGGTCGGGCCGCACGCCGTCGACGCCGAACCAGCCGGCCTTCGACGTACGGAAACCCGTCATGACCTCGTCGGAGATGTACAGCGCGCCGTTCTGGCGGCACAGGTCCGCGAGGCCCTGGTTGAAGCCCTCTCCCGGCGGTACGACGCCCATGTTGCCCGGCGAGGCCTCGGTGATGACGCACGCGATCTGGCCCTCGTGCGCGGCGAACGCGGCGCGCACGGCGGCCAGGTCGTTGTACGGCACGACGATGGTGTCGCCCGCCTGGGCGCCGGTGACGCCCGGGGTGTCGGGCAGGCCCAGGGTCGCCACGCCCGAACCGGCGGCGGCCAGCAGGGCGTCGACGTGCCCGTGGTAGCAGCCGGCGAACTTGATCACCTTGGCGCGGCCGGTGAAGCCGCGGGCGAGCCGGATGGCGGACATGGTCGCCTCGGTGCCGCTGGAGACGAGCCGCACCTGCTCCACGGGCTCGATGCGGGCCACGATCTCCTCGGCGAGCGCGACCTCGCCCTCGCCGGGCGTACCGAAGGAGGTGCCGCGGGCGACGGCCTCCTGCACGGCGGCGATCACCTCGGGGTGGGAGTGCCCGAGGATCATCGGACCCCACGAACACACGAGGTCGACGTACTCGCGGCCGTCGGCGTCAGTCAGGTACGGACCGGTACCGGACACCATGAAACGGGGCGTACCACCCACAGCGCGGAACGCGCGCACGGGAGAGTTCACACCGCCGGGCGTCACGGCCGCCGCACGGTCGAAAAGAGTCTGCGAAACTGGGGCGCTATACGGGAAGCTCACACGAGCCATGGTGTCAGAGGGTCCGGACATCCTGCGGACAGGTGTTTCACTCCACGTTTTAGAGGGTGACCGTGGGGGAGGTCACTGACACGATGATCGGGTTGCGTGGCGGGGGCCGCGAGGCCTAGAAAAGACAGGGCCGTGCCGCCCTGGAAATCAGTCGGGTGGAGATATGCAGCGCGGTGGCGGACTGGGCGAGGGGACCGACGGCCTGGGCCCCCGGCGTGCCCGGCGGGGCAAGCACCGACGCGAGGCTCAGGCGCCACCGGCGCAGACGCCCGACCAGCCGTTTGACGAGGCTTATGACCAGGCGCGGGGCGAGTCCGGCGAACTTCGGCAGGACCGGATGAGCAGCAGGAGTGGCGGGGTGGGGGTGACGTACAAGTACTTCGGGGCTCCGAACGGCGCGACCGCGGCCCGGGTGCCCATCTCGATGCGGCCCGAGGAGCTGGGCGGCGACGAACTGGGCATGGGTGGCATGTTCACGAAGATCAAGCCGGAGACGATGGCCGCGATGGTCCTGACCGGCATCGAGGGCATACCCCTGCATCAGGTCCCCCCGCTGGAGCTGGTCGTCCTCCACCCCGACTACGCCGTGGTGAAGCTCCCCATGACGGTCGTCGACCCGCTGCGCGGCATCGGCGAGGAGTCGGTGGGCGCCGCCGCGTTCATATGGTCCACGGTCCCGGACCGCGGCGGCCCGCGCGACGCGTTCAACGTCTACCAACTCCTCCACGAGTGGCAGGATTTCAGCCATCGGTTGCATGATGCGGGGCATCAGGCCTACTGCCTGGTGTGGCCCTGAGGCACGTGGTGGTGGGCAGCGCGGGTGGCTCCGCACGCGGCGGCGCCCGGTGGGGTCTTTGGGACGCCTAGCATCGGGGCGGCGCTTCGAGCTCGGCCCACACGACCTTGCCCCAGCGCTTCCGGTCGTACCCCCACCGCCGGCTCAGGGCATCCACCAGGAGCAGCCCGCGCCCGCCCTCGGAGTTGCCGTCGGGGTCGCCCATCTCGGGGGCCTCGCCGCAGTTGTCGGCGACACCGATGCGCACCACACCCGCGGTTGACCGTGTGACCAGGACGCGGACGACACGGCATCGAGTGTGATCGATGGCGTTGCCGACCAGCTCGGCGACGATCTGCACCCCGTCCCCGGCCAACTCGCCTATATCCCATGCACTCAGCGCGGCGGAGACGAGCAGGCGCGCCCGGCGAGCGGATTCCGGCACGCACGGCATCGTCTCGGTGTAGCCGGGGGCACCGGATGCGGTAGATCTGGCTTCGGCCCTGGTCACGAGAACACTCCTCCGGGGGCGGGCTCTCCTCATTCCGTCGAGAGGAAGGGAGCGCCACAGAGCTTTCGACGGGGTGGTACCGAGTCAACGGCCTGAGCCCCGGGAGAAACAGGAAAGGTCGCGCTTCCACCGGTCGTCCTGGACCGGAAGACTTTGCGATCCCGTAACCTGCGGCCTGGAACGGCCGGTGACTGCGGGTCTACCTTCGAGGCCATGGGAGCGAACGCCGCCCTCAAGGGCCGTATGGACGAACTCGGGCTCACCCAGGACGAATTGGCCGACCGTATGAACTCCGCACTCGCGGTGATCACCGGTCGGCCCGGCGATGTCTCCGCCCGCACAGTCCGCAATCTGTTGAACGGCGCTTCATGCCGTCCCATCGGTCGTACGTGCGCGGCTCTGGAGCTGGTGTTCGGCTGCCCGGTCGAGGACTTGGGGTTCAGCGCCCCCCGCGCCATGCCATACCCGCAGGAGGGCCCCGTGCGGCGTCGCACGTTCATCACCTCGGCCACCGGGACCGCAGCCGCCGCCGTTCCGTTGGTGACTCAGCGCCGCGCGGTCGGCATGTCGGATGTCGCTCGTGCCTCCGCCGGGATGAATGCCTTGGTCGAGGCCGACGACCGCCAGGGTGGACACGCGGAGCTGGAGAGGTCCGCCCTGAAGGGCCGCGCCGGCGTGCTGGAGCTGCAGCAGCGAAACGCCGGTGAACGCGTTCGCCGCGCCCTGTACGCACTGGCCGCCGAGTACACGACCATCGCGGCCTGGTCCTGCATCGATGCCCGCAACCTCGACCAGGCGCAGAGGTATCTGAACGAATCGTCCACCTACGCCGGTCTGTCCCAGGACGGTCCCACCGAAATGCGTGTGTGGGTCAACCTCTCGATGCTCGCCTATCAGCGCCGGAACTGGCCCGAAGCCCTCGCAGCGGCCCAGGCCGCACAGACCTCCACGGCTGCTCGCCGCGATCCCCTCTTCGACTCGCTGGCCCGGGCACGCGTGGCCCTCGCCTACGCCGCCCTCGGTGATGGCCGCGTCGCGGTGCGGTCCCTTGGCGGGGCCCAAGACAGCTTCAGCAAGGCGCCGGGGCGGGAGCGTCCTCGCTGGACAGCTTTCTACAGCCGGCCCGAGCTCGATCACCTGGCCGCAGTCGTCCACTCCAGCAGCGGAGCCCACGCCCTCGCCGAAGCCATGGCCCACCGCGCTCTGACCCGGATCCCGACCGCTTTCCGCCGCAACAGGGCACTCGCGACCGCCCAACTCGCCCTCGCGCAACTGCGCCAAGGGGAAGCCGAGCAGGCGATGACCACGGCCGCCGACGTCTTCACGATCATGGATGGCGGTGCTCTCCCCGGCCGCATGCGCACCCTCATCGGTGACTTCCACCGGGGCCTGTTCGCCTTGGAACCGCCCGCCGCCTACGCACGAGACTGGGCGGACCGCATGCGGACTGAATGGAGCCGAGCGTGATGGACCTACGTCACTTCCAGCACGGCAGCCTTCCGGGGGGCTTCCGACAGATGCTGATCGACGTACATGCCGACGCCTACGCGGACCAGATGGATGACCCCTTCCATCAGCGCTTCGCCTGGTTCGTCGATCACTGGACCGGTATGGACGGCTTCTCCTGCGTGGTGGCCTACGACGGGGAGGAGCCGGTGGGCTTCGCCTACGGCGCCCCGCTCGCCCCAGGCCGTGAATGGTGGCGTTCCACCGAGTACAAGCCGGGCGAGGACCGCAGCTCCACCTACGCCGTCTCGGAGGTCATGGTGCGCCCCGGTTGGCGCAAACAAGGCATCTCGGAGCGACTCCACGAGGCCCTGCTGACAGAACGTACGGAGGACGTCGCCGTGCTCCTGGTCGACGTGACCCACCCCAAGGTGCAGGAGCTCTACGAGTCGTGGGGGTACGTCAAGGCCGGCGAGCAGCAACCGTTCGCCGACTCCCCGGTGTACGCGGTCATGGTCAAGGAGCTCTGAGACTCCGGCGAGCAGGTTCCGTTGTCGGACCTCGCCCTTAGCGTGGGGGTATGGAGCGATCACAGCAGCCGGACCTGCGCCTCGAACCCTGGTCGGACGAGGGGGGCCTGGCACTTCTCACGGGCCTCAACACCCCCGAAATGACGGAGCACTTGGGCGGTCCCGAGACGCCCGAGAAGCTGGCGGACCGCCATCTGCGCTATCTGCGCCTCGGCGGGCCCGACGGCCCCGTCGGCGGGGGCCGGATGTTCCGCATCACGCTGGGCGGTGAGACGGCCGGGGCGATCGGGTACTGGGAGACGACCTGGCAGGGCGAGGCGGTCTGGGAGACCGGGTGGGGGGTCCTGCCCGGGTTCCAGGGC
>NZ_WMBF01000644.1:0-3077 GCF_019400875.1 Streptomyces anatolicus
CCGCCGCCCTGGCCTCGGCCCTGCTCCTGTCGGCCTGCTCCTCCGACAAGGGTGACCCGGTGACATTCGACGGCCCGGAGTCGTCGCAGGCGACGCCCGGCGCGAAAGGCGGGAAAGGCGCGGCGGCCGGCAAGACGCTGCTGCCCACCGGACCGAAGTCCGCGTTCACCACGGAGAGCACCCTGGAGGACGGCACGAAGATCGGCGTGACGACACTGAAGGGAAAGAAGTCCGGATTCACCGGCAAGGTATGGGTCTGGGCGCCGAAGCAGTACTTCGACCCGAAGTACGCGAAGAGTGGCTTTCCCATACTGATAGCCCTGCCGGGCGGCAACGGCTACCCCAACAATTACTGGATGGGGACCGACCTCAAGCTGGAGAGCAGCATCGCCAAGTGGTCACGGGAGGGCAAGAGCCTGCCGTTCGTCGTGGTGATGCCGGTGCTCAATCCCGACGCCAAGAACTATTACGACGGCAGCGATATACCGGGGCAGCCCCGAATGGGTACGTGGATGACGGAGGACGTCCCCGATTTCGTCAAGGCCAATTTCCGCACCTTCAAGTCCCGTGACGGCTGGGCCTTCATGGGTTCGTCGTCCGGCGGCTTCGTGGGGCTGAAGTCGGTGCTGAAGCATCCGGAGAAGTTCCGCGCCGTCATCGCCAGCGGACCCGACACCGTTCCGGACTCCCCGCTCTGGGCCGGGCACGAGAAGGAGCGCCGGGCCAACGACCCCGGCAGGCTGGCCCGGCGCCTCGTCGAGCGCAAGGGGCCCGAGGTCGACCTCGCCTTCCAGATCGGCTCCGGGGAGTCCGGCCGGGCGAGCCTGCGGTCGTTCATCAAGACGTATGGGAAGGGGCCCGTGAAGACCCGCCTCAACGTCATCCAGGGCGGCGAGCACAACGCCCGCACCTATGTCCCGGCCATGGCCGACGGCCCCATCCAGTGGATCAGCGAGCACATGCAGGCGCCGATCCCGGACGCCTGACCCCTGACCCCGCTAAGGCTTCAGCAGCTCCACCCGTACGTCCGCCGGGAAGCCCGTCGTCGCGCCGACCCGGCGGGCGAACTCGGTGACGCCCTCCAGCTGGGCCGGGCCGAAGCGGAAGTCGAGCGTCGTGAAGTACCGCTCCAGGACCCCGGCGTCGAAGGACTCCCAGCGCGCGGCCTGCTCGGCGACCTTCGTGACCTCCTCCAGGGAGAGGTCACGGGAGGCGAGGAAGGCCTTGTGCACCGCCCGCACGACCTCCGGCTCCCGCTCGGCGTAGTCGCGCCGGGCGGCCCAGACGGCGAAGACGAACGGCAGGCCCGTCCACTCCTTCCACATCTCGCCCAGGTCGTATACGTCGAGGCCGAGGCGGGGCGCGTCGATCAGGTTGGCGCGCAGCGCCGCGTCACCGATGAGGACGGCGGCGTCCGCCTCCCGCATCATGAGGCCCAGGTCGGGCGGGCACGCGTAGTACTCGGGCTGCACGCCGTACCGCTCGGCGAGCAGCAGCTGGGCGAGCCGCACCGAGGTGCGCGAGGTCGAGCCGAGGGCGACCCGCGCCCCGTCGAGCCGGTCGAGCGGCACCTGCGAGACGATCACGCAGGACATCACGGGCCCGTCGCAGCCGACCGCGAGATCGGGGAAGGCGACGAGGTCGTCGGCGTTCTTGAGGAACTCCACGAGCGTCACGGGCGCGATGTCCAGCTCGCCCCGCACCAGCTGCTCGCTGAGCCGCTCGGGGGTGTCCTTCGTCAGCTCGAAGTCGAGGAGCGTCCCGGTCCGCGCGAGCCCCCAGTAGAGGGGCATGCAGTTCAGGAACTGGATGTGGCCGACGCGCGGCCGGGGGGTGCGACGGGAGTCGGGCAGCTGTTCGGCGCCTGCTCCCGCGAAGGCGTCCAGGGGAGAATTGTCCACATCGGGGAGGCTAGCCCCCATGCGGTACGGTGCGGGCGCCGGGTCCCTTACGAGGCCCTCGTCAACCCCGCCGGGAGCCTCGTCAAACCTGCGGGTGACGTGATCTTGCCCCCTATTGCATTCCCCTGCCTGCGTGCTAAGCTCGCCGCAAGTTGCAGTTTGGTTTCCCTTGCAGTACAGAGCCTGCGGAGCATGTAACTCCGTAGGCTCTCGTCGTTTTCAGACTTACGCAGTTGTTTAAACAATCGCTGGTTCTGGAGCAGGGCAACCCTTTGGCCCAAGGAGGGCTTATGGCTACCGGAACCGTGAAGTGGTTCAACGCTGAAAAGGGCTTTGGCTTCATTGCCCAGGAAGGCGGCGGCCCGGACGTCTTCGTCCACTACTCCGCGATCAACGCAAACGGCTTCCGCTCCCTCGAGGAGAACCAGGCCGTTTCCTTCGACGTGACGCAGGGCCCGAAGGGTCCGCAGGCGGAGAACGTCACCCCGGTGTGATCGGACGCCCCGCGCGAGTGGGGTGTGTGATTTCTCCGGTGACTTGATCCGGACATGGATGCAGTACCCAAGGAGCCCTGCTCCTTCGCGCGAGCGGAGAAGCGGGGCTCCTGCCTTTCTCCGCCTACGTGTGCTGCATGATCAGTACGAAGGTCGTGCCGGGGGCCAGCGCCTCGTACAGGTGGGGGACGTCTCCCGGGTACGACATGTAGTCCCCGGCGCCCAGCTCCGCCGTCTCGTCGCGCGGGCCCGCGAGTAGGCGGCCCGTGCTGATGACGATGTGCTCCACCGAGCCCGGGATGTGCGGTTCGGACTCGCGGGCCGCGCCCGGCTCCATCGCCCCGTGGTAGATGTCGCGCCGCACGCCGGCCGGTCCCGCGGAGAGCAGCGTGCCCACGTACGGCGCGTTCTCGGCCCGCATGGACGGGCCCTCGCCCGCGCGGATCACCGTCACCGCGGGGGCGGGCGACTCCACGAGCACGCTGAACGGCACCCCGAGCGCCACGGCGAGCGCCCAGACCGTCTCGATGCCGGGATTGCCGGTGGCCGCCTCCAGCTGGGAGAGCGTGGACTTCGCGATACCGGCCCGCTTGGCCAGCTCGGAGAGGGAGATCCCGGCCTTCGCGCGCTCGCGGCGCAGGGCGGTGGCGACCCACTCACGGGGCATACGGGAGGACGGGGC
>NZ_WMBF01000645.1:0-3075 GCF_019400875.1 Streptomyces anatolicus
GAAGGGGCCTGGGCCGGGATCCGGCGGGATCCGAGCGCGGGCTTACCACTGTTCTCACTCATAGCGGCCCACTTCGGTGACTCGGTGCTTATGGGCGCCGTCAGTCTGTCACCCTGTCGGTGTCGCCTGAGGCGTATTCGCCCGAACTGCTCAGGAGCCGCACCGTGGGGTCCAGACCGATGCAACGGGAGACCGAGTTCCGTGGCTATGCCAAGGACCCGGACCGGCCCGGCCCACCGGCGGTGGTGCGCACCTCCCTGCCCGGCACCTCCCTGTCGCCCGCGGACGCCCGCCAGTTCGTGCGCACCGCCCTCGCCGACTGGTCCGAGCTCGGCGTGCCCGCGGCGGCCGGCCTCACCGACCGCGTCGCCGACGACGCGGTGCTGCTGGTCAGCGAGTTGGTCACCAACGCGGTCGTGCACGCGGGCACCGCCGTCGAACTGCTGTGCAGACTCGACGAGGCCGGTCCCGGCGAGGACACCGACACCCTCGTCATCGAGGTCTCCGACCACCACCCCTCCCGTGCCGTGCGAGGCGAGCAGCCCCCGCCGCCCGGCGGCACCCCCGAGTACGGCCGGGGCCTGCGGCTCGTCGCGACCCTCTCCGAGTCCTGGGGCATCACCTACCGCACGGGCACCAAGACCGTCTGGGCCCGGCTCTCGGCCGAGGGGGCCCGGCTGCCCGCTGAAGCCTGGCTGCCCACCGAGGGTGCCCGGCTGCCGGCCGAAGGGGCCCGGAGCGGCCACGACGGCGAGTCGTCCGCGAGCGAGCAGGCACAGGCGCAGGCGCTCCAGCGCGGGCCGCGCACCGCCGAGATTCTGGCGCCCCTGCCCAGGCCGGTCACCCACGACACGGAGTGGGTCAACCGCGGCGCGCTCAGCTTCCTCGCGGAGGCCTCCGACCTGCTGGCCGGGCAGTTCGACGAGGACCTGGTGGCCGCGCTCGCCGGACAGCTGCTCGTGCCGAGGCTCGCCGACTGGTGCGCGGTCTGGCTCGACGACGCCTCGGAGGGCCCGGCCCGCGCGGCCCCCGGCGCACCGGGCGCGCGGCTCGCCCGCGTCTGGCACACCTGCGAGCACCGCGTGGAGGAGCTGCGCCGCGTCCTGGAGAAGGATCCGCCCCAGCTGCCCGACACGGCGGGCTCGGGCGCCTGCCCCGTCCCCTGGCCCGGCGACGGACCGGCGGGCGAGTCGTCCGGCACGGCTCTCGCGTACCGCCTGACCGCGGGCGGCCGCGCGCTCGGCACGCTGGTGATCGGCCGGACCGGGCTGCTCCGCTTCCCCGACGAGGTCACCGGCCTCGTCGAGGACTTCAGCCGCCGCGTCGCCCTCGCCGTCAGCACGGCCCGCCGCTACCAGCGCCAGGCCAACATCAGCCAGATCCTCCAGCGCGGGCTGCTGCCCAGCAAGGTCGCCCAGATCCCCGGCGTGCAGAGCGGCCTCGTCTACGAGCCGCGGGACAAGGGCGGGCCCGGCGGCGACTTCTACGACGTGTTCCAGGCGGGCGCCGGACGCTGGTGCTTCGCCCTCGGCGACGTGCAGGGCAAGGGGCCCGAGGCCGCCGTCGTCATCGGTCTGGCCCGGCCCTGGCTGCGGCTGCTCGCCCGCGAGGGCTACCAGGTCGCGGAGGTCCTTGACCGCCTCAACCAACTGCTCCTCGACGACGCGACGGAGGCGGCGGACGCGGCGGCCGCGGTCGTCGCCGTCGCGGGCGGCCAGGGCGTGCCCGCCGACGGGGCCACCGCGCGCTTCCTCTCCCTCCTCTACGGCGAGCTGGTTCCGTACGAAGGGGGCGTGCGCTGCACGATCGCGTGCGCCGGGCATCCGCTGCCGCTGCTGCTCTCGCCCGAGGGGGAGGTGCGGGCCGCGGCGACGCCGCAGATGCTGCTCGGGGTCGTCGACGACGAGACGTATACGAGCGAGAGCTTCGACCTGCGCACGGGCGACACGCTCCTGTGCGTCACCGACGGGGTGACCGAGCGCCGCTCGGGACGACTCCAGTTCGACGACGGCGACGGTCTCGCGCGGGCCCTCGCCGAGTGCGCGGGGCTCGACGCGGGGGTGGTGGCGGAGCGGATCCGGCGGCTCGTCCATGAGTTCTCGGAGCGGCCGCCGGACGACGATATGGCGTTGCTGGTGTTGCGGGCGGAGTAGGGGGCATCGCGGGGTTGCCCGGTGCGGGACAATTCACGTATGCCTTCCGCACTGCCCGATGGTGAGCCCATGCCCGAGGACGGCGCGCTGCCCGCGTCCGCCCTGGAGGGCGCGGCCTCCCGCCCCCTCGGCTTCTACCTGCACGTTCCGTACTGCGCCACGCGCTGCGGCTACTGCGACTTCAACACCTACACCGCGACCGAGCTGCGCGGCTCCGGCGGTGTGCTCGCCTCGCGCGACAACTACGCGGACACCCTCGCCGACGAGGTGCGCCTCGCCCGCAAGGTCCTCGGCGACGACCCGCGGCCCGTGCGGACCGTCTTCGTCGGAGGCGGTACGCCGACCCTGCTCGCCGCCGCCGACCTGGTGCGCATGCTGGCGGCCGTCCGGGAGGAGTTCGGGCTCGCGGACGACGCGGAGATCACGACCGAGGCGAACCCGGAGTCGGTCGACACCGCCTATCTGAGCGAGTTGCGCGAGGGAGGCTTCAACCGGGTCTCCTTCGGCATGCAGAGCGCGAAGCAGCACGTGCTGCGCGTCCTGGACCGTACGCATACGCCGGGGCGGCCCGAGGCGTGCGTCGCCGAGGCGCGGGCGGCCGGCTTCGACCATGTGAACCTCGACCTGATCTACGGCACGCCCGGTGAGAGCGACGACGACTGGCGGGCCTCGCTGGACGCGGCGCTCGGGGCCGGTCCTGACCACGTCAGCGCCTATGCCCTGATCGTGGAGGAGGGTACGCAGCTGGCGCGGCGGATCCGGCGCGGCGAGGTCCCCATGACGGACGACGACGTCCACGCGGACCGGTATCTGATCGCGGACGAGGTGCTGGGGGCGGCAGGCTTCGACTGGTACGAGGTCTCCAACTGGGCCACCTCCGAGGCGGGGCGGTGCCTGCACAACGAGCTGTACTGGCGGGGCG
>NZ_WMBF01000646.1:0-3068 GCF_019400875.1 Streptomyces anatolicus
GGTGGAGGTGGAGTGGCCCGCGGTGTTCGCGGGTCGGGGGGCACGGGTGGTGGATCTGCCCACCTACGCCTTCCAACACCAGCGGTACTGGCTGGAGACCTCCGGGAGCGCCGTGAACGTGATCGCGGCCGGAGAGGGCACGACTGGACCGGCGGCAGGTTCGACGGCAGGTTCGACGGCAACCGGTCCGGCGGACGGCGGCGCGAGCGGCCACCGGTTCGCCGGGATGTCCGGGGCCGAGGCGGAGCGCGAGCTGCTGGAGGTGGTGTGCGCACACGCCGCCACCGTGCTGGGGCACACGACCGCGGAGGCGGTCCTGCCGGACAGCAAGTTCAAGGACCTCGGCTTCCAGTCGCTCTCCGCGGTCGAACTGAGCAAACGCCTGACCGCGGCCACCGGCCTGCGCCTCTCGCCGACGGCAGTGTTCGACCATCCGACACCGGCCGCGATCGCCCGGCATCTGCGCGGCGCGCTGCTCGGCGAGACGCCTTCCGCCGCCGAACCCGTCGCGACGACCACCGCGTCGGACGAGCCCATCGCCGTGGTGAGCATCGGCTGCCGTCTCCCCGGCGACGTGGGATCGCCCGAGGAGCTGTGGGACCTCGTCGCTTCCGGCGGTGAGGCGATCTCGGGTCTGCCGACCGACCGCGGCTGGGATGTCGAGGGGCTGTACGACCCCGACCCGGACCGGCCGGGCAAGAGCTACGTCCGTGAGGCCGGATTCCTCTCCGGCGCCGCCGAGTTCGACGCCGCCTTCTTCGGGATCAGCCCCCGCGAAGCCCTCGCCATGGACCCCCAGCAGCGGCTCCTGCTCGAGACCGCCTGGGAGGCGTTCGAGCGCGCGGGCATCCGCCCCGAGTCGGTGCACGGCACGCGGACCGGCGTATTCGTCGGCGCGGTGGCACTGGAGTACGGCCCCCAGCTCCACGAGGCCGCCGAGGGGATGGACGGCCTCCTGGTCACCGGCAAGATGACCAGCGTGATCTCCGGCCGACTGGCCTACTTCCTCGGCCTCGAGGGTCCGGCGATCACCGTCGACACGGCGTGCTCGTCGTCGCTGGTGGCGCTGCACCAGGCGGCGCAGGCGCTGCGCCAGGGAGAGTGCACCCTCGCGGTCGCCGGTGGCGTGTCCGTGATGGCGACCCCGGGCCTGTTCACCGAGTTCAGCAGGCAGCGCGGGCTGGCGGCGGACGGACGCATCAAGGCGTTCGCGGCCGCCGCCGACGGCACCGGCTGGGGCGAGGGCGCGGGCGTACTCCTGTTGGAACGCCTCTCGGACGCACGGCGCAACGGACACCCCGTGCTCGCCGTCATCCGTGGCTCGGCCGTCAACCAGGACGGCGCATCCAACGGCCTCGCCGCTCCGAACGGGCCTTCGCAGGAACGGGTCATCCGGCAGGCCCTGGCCAACGCCCGGGTCCAGGCCGACGAGGTCGACGTGGTCGAGGCCCACGGCACCGGCACCACCCTCGGTGACCCGATCGAGGCCCAGGCGCTGCTCGCCACCTACGGGCAGGGCAGGCCGGAGGAGAGGCCGCTGTGGCTGGGCTCGCTGAAGTCCAACATCGGCCATCTGGGAGCGGCGGCCGGCGTGAGCAGCGTCATCAAGATGGTGATGGCTCTGCGCAACGGCGTGCTGCCCAAGACGCTGCACGTCGACGAGCCGACCCCGCACGTCGACTGGTCGGCGGGCGCGGTGGAGCTGCTGACCGAGGAGCGGCCCTGGCCTGAGGTGGCACGTCCGCGCCGCGCCGGAATCTCCTCCTTCGGCGTCAGCGGGACCAACGTGCACCTGGTGCTCGAACAGGCTCCGGAGAGTGAGCAGGCGCCCGGTGGGGGCCAGCCGCAGCCGGCGGTGGTGACGGATGGGACGTTGCCGTGGGTGGTGTCCGCGAAGTCGGATGCGGCGTTGCGTGATCAGGCGCGGCGGCTCCTCGATCACCTGGACCAGCAGCCGCAGGCGACGCCAGCCGAGGTGGGGCACGCGCTGGTGGCGGGGCGCTCGGTGTTCGATCACCGCGCGGTCCTGATCGGGCGCGAACTGGCCGACTATCGCGGTGCGTTGGCGGCCCTGGCGGCCGGCGAGCCCTCTGCGAACGTCGTGACCACGACCGTGGCCGCTGAGCGCGGCAAGACGGTGTTCGTCTTCCCCGGGCAAGGGGCCCAGTGGGTCGGCATGGGCGTCGAACTCATGGCCACCAGCCCCGTCTTCGCCGAGCATCTGGCGGCGTGTGCGGCGGCGCTTGAGCCCTTCACCGGGTGGAACCTGATCGATGTGCTCAGCGGGGTGGAGGGTGCGCCCGGTTTTGACCGGGTGGATGTGGTGCAGCCCGCTCTGTGGGCGGTGATGGTGTCCCTGGCTCGGTTGTGGGAGCACTTGGGTGTGGTCCCTGACGCGGTGGTGGGTCACTCGCAGGGCGAGATCGCTGCCGCGCATGTGGCTGGGGTGCTGTCGTTGGAGGACGCCGCCCGGGTGGTGGCGTTGCGGTCTCAGGCCATCACGGGTATCGCGGGCCGGGGCGGGATGGTCTCGGTGCCGCTCGCCGTCTCTGACGCCTCGGCGCTGATCGCCGGATGGGAGGGCCGGATCGCCGTGGCCGCGGTGAACGGGCCCTCGTCCACCGTGGTCGCTGGTGACGCCGACGCGCTGACCGAGCTTGTGGCGCACTGTGAAGGGGAGGGCATCAGGGCCCGTCGTATCCCCGTCGACTACGCCTCCCACACCTCGCACGTAGAAGCCCTCCACGACCAACTGCTGGAGCTTTTGGCACCCGTCGAGCCGCAACCGGCCACCGTGGCCTTCTACTCCAGCGTCTCGGGCCACCTCGACGGCCCCATGGCCGACACCACGGTGATGAACGCCCAGTACTGGTACGACAACCTGGCCACCCCCGTCGACTTCCAGGGCGCCACCCGCTCCCTCCTCGACGACGGACACACCCTGTTCGTCGAGGCGAGCCCTCACCCTGTCCTGACGCACCCCCTCCAGGAGACCGCCGAAGAGCACGCGGGCACCGCCGAAGTCACCGTCACCGGCACCCTGCGCCGCGACGACGACACCTGGCAGC
>NZ_WMBF01000647.1:0-3056 GCF_019400875.1 Streptomyces anatolicus
GCCCTCGTCACCGCCGTGCACGGGCGCGCTCCGCACCCGCTCGATCAGTTGTTCAGGCCGGCTGATGCCCTCGGACACCCCGACGGACAGCACCCGCTTGCCCACGAAACGGCTGCGGTCCACATCCTTGTCCGCCGCGATGATGATGCCGTCGGCGTCTCTGACATCGTTGTCAGAGAGGACGTTCTCGGCGCCGATGGAACCTTGCGTCTCCACCTTCATGTCGACCCCGAGACGCTCCGCCGCCTGCGAGAGCTTCTCCGCCGCCATATACGTATGGGCGATGCCGGTCGGGCACGCGGTCACCGCGAGCAGCTTCGGCCTCTTCTGCCCACCGCTGTCGCCGCCTATGGGCGGGTCGGCCGGACTGGTCACTTGGATCTCCTCACGCCTTCGCCAAAACCGAGATCGCGCACATGCTCCCGATCCCTAGGCATCCTGCAACACGTCAGCGCAGGATCAAAAGCGCAAAGGTCCCATAACGTCCGGGTCTGACGGCCTATCCGCCGGAGTTCCGTGATCGGAGGCGGGCTGGGGCTCGCTGGGCCGACCGGTGTAGCTTGGATGACTGAGCCAGACGTCGCTGCTGATGGCGGTCGGGCGGTCCGCGCACGGACCGGCCGAGGGAGAGAGGGCCTCCGACGGACTGCGCTGCGCGCGTCGGTGCACCCTTGTACCCGACGCCGCAGGTCAGCCATGCCCACCCTCGACCAACCCCACGAGGAGCAGCTCACTCATGACGACTGCCACCACCACCGGCCGGCCCATCGGCCAGGACTTCAAGGTCGCCGACCTCTCCCTCGCCGCCTTCGGCCGCAAGGAGATCACCCTCGCCGAGCACGAGATGCCCGGCCTGATGGCTATCCGCAAGGAGTACGCCGCCAGCCAGCCGCTCGCCGGCGCCCGCGTCACCGGCTCCCTGCACATGACCGTGCAGACCGCCGTGCTCATCGAGACCCTGGTCGCCCTCGGCGCCGAGGTCCGCTGGGCCTCCTGCAACATCTTCTCCACCCAGGACCACGCCGCCGCGGCCATCGCCGTCGGCCCGAACGGCACCCCCGAGGACCCCCAGGGCGTCCCGGTCTTCGCCTGGAAGGGCGAGACCCTCGAGGAGTACTGGTGGTGCACGGAGCAGGCGCTGACCTGGCCGAACACCCCCACCGGCGGCCCGAACATGATCCTGGACGACGGCGGCGACGCCACGCTCCTGGTCCACAAGGGCGTCGAGTACGAGAAGGACGGCAAGGTCCCCTCGCCCGACACCGCCGAGAACGACGAGCACCGCGTCATCCTGGAGCTCCTCAACCGCACCATCACCGACGGCTCGCAGAAGTGGACCCAGCTCGCCTCGGAGATCCGCGGCGTGACCGAGGAGACCACGACCGGCGTCCACCGTCTCTACGAGATGCACCGCGACGGCACCCTGCTGTTCCCGGCGATCAACGTGAACGACGCCGTGACCAAGTCGAAGTTCGACAACAAGTACGGCTGCCGCCACTCCCTGATCGACGGCATCAACCGCGCCACTGACGTCCTCATCGGCGGCAAGACCGCCGTCGTCTGCGGCTACGGCGACGTGGGCAAGGGCTGCGCGGAGTCCCTGCGCGGCCAGGGCGCCCGTGTCATCGTCACCGAGATCGACCCGATCTGCGCCCTCCAGGCCGCCATGGACGGTTACCAGGTCACGACGCTCGACGAGGTCATCGACAAGGCCGACATCTTCGTCACGACCACGGGCAACAAGGACATCATCATGGCCTCGGACATGGCCAAGATGAAGCACCAGGCGATCGTGGGCAACATCGGTCACTTCGACAACGAGATCGACATGGCCGGCCTCGCCGCCATCCCCGGCATCGTCAAGGACGAGGTCAAGCCGCAGGTCCACACGTGGACGTTCCCCGACGGCAAGGTCCTGATCGTGCTCTCCGAGGGCCGCCTGCTCAACCTGGGCAACGCCACCGGCCACCCGTCCTTCGTGATGTCCAACTCGTTCGCGGACCAGACCCTGGCCCAGATCGAGCTGTTCACCAAGCAGGAGGAGTACCCGACCGACGTCTACGTGCTCCCCAAGCACCTGGACGAGAAGGTCGCCCGCCTGCACCTCGACGCGCTCGGCGTGAAGCTCACGACGCTCCGCCCCGAGCAGGCCTCGTACATCGGTGTCGAGGTCGAGGGCCCGTACAAGTCCGACCACTACCGCTACTGACCGCCGACCGGCCACCGGTCAGCCCCACCTCAGCAGGCCCTCGCCCCCGCGGCGGGGGCCTGCCCCTTTGGGAACGGCGCCGACCGGCCCGGACCGACCCCACCGCTCACCGCAGGTACCGACCTCACCGCAGATACTGACCCGAGGACCCAAGCCCATGCCCCGCGGCCGCTATTCGCTCCATGATCCGCACGATCGCACCCCCCTCGGCGAAGAACACTTCCACTGCGCACCCGGCCCCTCCGGCTGGCGCTACGTCTCCCAACGAACCTCCCCCTCAGGCACCCCCGCGGGCTCCGTCGACCTCGCACTCGACGACCGCGGCCGCCCCATCCGTCTCGAACTGCACGCGGGGGACTGGCAGGTCCGCGCCGCCGCCCTCAACGGCGTGACCTGGGTCCGCACCGACCCCACCGGCGCCTATGCCATCGAAGACAACGCGCCCGCCCACGCTTTCACCGGCACATCCCCCGCCTTCCTCATCGCGACAGCCCGGCTGCTCCGCCTGACCCCCGACACCCCCGCGACCCGAATCCGCCTGGTCGCCTTCACGGACCCGGTCCTCGCCCCCCGCACTCTCGACCAGTCCTGGGCCCTGCTGAAGAGAGAAGCACACGCCACTGACAACGGCCCCCTGATCGTGGAGGAATACCAGGTCACAGCCCTGGACACCGGCGAGCTGCACGCGGTCCACCTCACCGGCGACGTCGTGCTCGCGGCCCCCGGCATCGAGCTGGAGCACCTGGAAACCCCACCGTCGACCTTCACCTGACACCCCGGCCCCGCCCAGGCCGGTCAGGCAGGCGGTACGAACCCTGTCCCGGAAGGAGCGGACTCCCCACCCCCG
>NZ_WMBF01000648.1:0-3055 GCF_019400875.1 Streptomyces anatolicus
GTGGTGAAGCGGGCGTTCGGGTGGGCGGCCGGGGTGCCGGACTCGGGGGTCCAGTCGTTACCCTTCCAGTCCGTGAGGTGGGCCGGGGTCTCCTGCGTCATGCCCTCCCACCAGACGTCGCCGTCGTCGGTGAGCGCCACGTTCGTGAAGACGGAGTTGCCCCACAGCGTCTTCATGGCGTTGGCGTTGGTGTGCTCGCCGGTGCCGGGCGCGACGCCGAAGAAGCCGGCCTCGGGGTTGATCGCGTAGAGGCGGCCGTCCTCGCCGAAGCGCATCCAGGCGATGTCGTCACCGATGGTCTCGACGGTCCAGCCGGGGATCGTGGGCTCCAGCATGGCGAGGTTGGTCTTGCCGCAGGCGGACGGGAAGGCGGCGGCGATGTACTTGGGACCCTGCGACTCGCCCTGCGGCGGGGTGAGCTTGAGGATCAGCATGTGCTCGGCCAGCCAGCCCTCGTCGCGTGCCATGACGGAGGCGATGCGCAGGGCGTAGCACTTCTTGCCGAGCAGGGCGTTGCCGCCGTAACCGGAGCCGTACGACCAGATCTCGCGGTCCTCGGGGAAGTGCGAGATGTACTTCGTGGAGTTGCAGGGCCACGGCACGTCGGCCTCGCCGTCGGCGAGCGGGGCGCCGAGCGTGTGGACGGCCTTGACGAAGAAGCCGTCCTCGCCCAGCTCGTCGAGGACCGCCTGGCCCATCCGGGTCATGGTGCGCATGGAGACGGCGACGTACGCGGAGTCGGTGATCTCGACGCCGATCGCGGACAGCGGCGAGCCGACCGGGCCCATGCAGAAGGGCACGACGTACATCGTGCGGCCCTTCATCGAGCCGCGGAAGACCCCGCCCTCGCCGTCGGCGCCCTGGAAGATCTCCCGCATCTCGGCGGGGGCCTTCCAGTGGTTGGTCGGGCCCGCGTCCTCCTCCTTCTCGGAGCAGATGAAGGTGCGGTCCTCGACGCGCGCGACATCGCTCGGGTCGGAGGCCGCGTAGTACGAGTTCGGGCGCTTGACCGGGTCGAGCTTCTTGAAGGTGCCCTTGGCGACGAGCTCCTCGCACAGGCGCTCGTACTCCGCCTCGGAGCCGTCACACCAGACCACACTGTCCGGCTGCGTCAGGTCGGCGATCTCTTCGACCCAGGAGAGCAGCTCCTTGTGACGGGTCGGGACGGTGTTGGTCGGGGTGCTGGGAGCCGCGATGTCGCGCGCCACGATTGCTCCTAATCGAGGGGTTTTTGAGGATGTATGCCCCGTGGGGGCTGCGACCCGGACGCTTCACGTGTAAATCCTCTGGCGCTCATCCGGTGCCGACCGCACTCATTTGATCATCCGACGCGTCCGCGCATCTGTCCAGAGGGCCTCACACTTGAGCGGAGTGAGTATCGCCACTTGTACGGCTTCGGGGGTGAGGGCGGCGGTTCCGTCCGATTTGATGACTGCTTAACCTCCCGTTGATGACCGACTTACGGGCCCGTAGGTACGATGCGGACCATGACCGCCTCCGTCTCCGAAGCGATTCCGGAACCCGAGGACGCACCCTCGCTCGTCCCGTCCCCGCAGGAAATGCCGCTGCCCGTCAAGCCGAAGATGCGGGGCTGGCTGCACGCCGGGATGTTCCCCGCGGTGGTCGTGGCCGGCCTGGTGCTGACCGCGCTCGCCGACTCCACCCGCGGCCGGATCGCCTGCGGCGTCTTCGCCCTGACCGCCTGCCTTCTCTTCGGTGTGAGCGCGCTCTACCACCGGGGGAACTGGAGCCCGCGCGCGGACGGCGTCCTGCGCAGGCTCGACCACTCCAACATCTTCCTGATCATCGCGGGCACCTACACCCCGCTGACGATGCTGCTGCTGCCCGACTCGAAGGGGCGGTGGCTGCTCTGGGGCATCTGGGGCGCGGCGGTCGCGGGCATCGCCTTCCGCGTGTTCTGGGTCGGCGCGCCCCGCTGGCTGTATACGCCGTGCTACATCGCGATGGGCTGGGCCGCGGTCTTCTTCCTGCCGGACTTCATGCGTACGGGCGGCATCGCCGTGCTGGTCCTGGTCGTCGTCGGCGGGCTGCTCTACAGCGCGGGCGGCGTGATCTACGGCATCAAGCGGCCGAACCCCTCGCCCCGCTTCTTCGGCTTCCACGAGGTCTTCCACTCGCTGACGCTGGCGGCCTTCGCCGTGCACTACATCGGCATCTCCCTGGTGGCATACCGCCACGGCTGATCCGTCCCCCAACTGCCATCCTGACCGCATGAACGGTCCGCAGATCCTCATCAGTTTCGCCCCCGAGCTGGGCGTGTTCGTCCCGCAGGAGCGAAGGGACGGCCCCACCAGCGCCGTTACGGACGGCGCGTCCACGCTCGGGCACGTGGTCGAGTCCCTCGGTGTTCCGCTGACGGAGGTCGGCGCGCTCGTGGTGGACGGCCGCGAGGTCGCCGCCGGGCACGTTCCGGGGGCGGGCGAGTCCATCGTCGTACGCGCGGTGAGCCGCCCCCAGCCGGTGCCGGGCGCCCCGCTCCGGTTCCTCCTCGACGTGCATCTGGGCACGCTGGCCCGGCGGTTGCGGCTGCTCGGCGTCGACGCGGCGTACGAGAGCGCGGACATCGGCGATCCCGCGCTCGCCGCGCTCTCCGCCGCCGAGCGGCGCGTTCTGCTGAGCCGTGACCGGGGGCTGCTGCGGCGCCGCGAGCTGTGGGCCGGAGCGTACGTCTACAGCGACCGCCCCGAGGACCAGCTCCGTGACGTACTCGGCCGGTTCGCCCCGGAGCTGCGGCCCTGGACGCGGTGCACGGCCTGCAACGGCGCGCTGCGGGCGGCCACGAAGGAGGAGGTGGCGGACCTCCTCGAAGGCGGCACCCGGGGCACGTATGAGGTGTTCGCCCAGTGCGGGGAGTGCTCCCGCGTTTACTGGCGGGGCGCCCATCATGATCGGCTCTCGGCGATTGTGGTGGGGGCGCTGAGGGACTTCGGCGGAGCCGTCCGCTAGGCCGATCACCGGCTCCGCCGAGTTCGTCCTCAATCGCCGGACGGGCTCAAGATTCCTGTCCCGTACGTCTACGTCTCCAGCGCGGGGC
>NZ_WMBF01000649.1:0-3047 GCF_019400875.1 Streptomyces anatolicus
GGGTCGGGGAGGGGGAGCGCGTGGCGGTGGTGAGCCACAACTCCGCCCGCCTCCTTGAGCTGTTGTTCGCCGTGCCGATGAGCGGGCGGATCTGCGTGCCGGTCAACTTCCGGCTCAAGCCCGACGAGGTCGAGTACGTGGTGCGGCAGAGCGGCGCCTCCGTCCTGCTCGTGGACCCGGAGCTGGACGACGCCCTGTCGGGCGTCAAGGCACGCCACCGCTTCGTGCTCGGCGAGCGGACCGAGACCGAGCTGATGCGGTTCGGCGTCGAGCCGCGCCCCTGGGCCAACCCCGACGAGGACGCCACCGCGACGATCAACTACACATCGGGAACCACCGCCCGCCCCAAGGGGGTTCAGCTCACCCACCGCAACATCTGGGTCAACGGGCTCACCTTCGGCCTGCACACCCGCGTCTGGGAGCGGGACGTCTATATGCACACGCTGCCGATGTTCCACTGCAACGGCTGGGGCATGCCGTTCGTGATGGCCGGGCTCGGTGTGAAGCAGGTCGTGCTGCGCAAAGTGGATGGCGCCGAGATCCTGCGCCGCGTGGAGGAGCACGGCGTCACGCTCATGTGCGGGGCGCCCGCGGTGTGGAACGCGGTGCTCGACGCGGCCACGAGCTGGCGCGGCGAGGTGCCCGGCCGTGACCGGGTACGGATCGTCTGCGCGGGCGCACCGCCGCCGAGCAAGCTGATCCAGCGCGTGGAGGCCGAGCTGGGCTGGGAGTTCACGCAGATCTACGGCCTCACCGAGACCTCCCCGCTGCTCACCTTCAACCGGGCGGCGCCCGCCGACGCGGAGCTGCCCGCCGAGGAGCGGGCGCGCAAACTCTCCCGCGCCGGGCTGCCCGCGCTCGGCGTCAAGCTGAAGGTCTCCGACGCGGGCGAGGTGCTCGCCCGCTCGAACGTCGTACTCGAAAGCTACTGGGAGAAGCCGGAGGAGACCGCGGCGGCGCTGGAGGACGGCTGGTTCCACACGGGCGACGGCGGCACTCTCGACGAGGCCGACGGCCATCTGACCATCTCCGACCGGAAGAAGGACGTCATCATCACCGGCGGTGAGAACGTCTCGTCGATCGAGGTGGAGGACGCGATCTTCAGTCACCCGGCGGTCGCCGAGGTCGCGGTCATCGGGGTGCCGCACGAGAAGTGGGGCGAGACGATCAAGGCGCTCGTCGTCCTCGCGGAGGGGGCGACGGCGGGGGAGGCGGACATCATCGCCCACTGCAAGCAGCGGATGGCCGGTTACAAGGCGCCGACGAGCGTCGAGTTCCGTGAGGCCATCCCGCGTACGGCCACGGGCAAGATCCAGAAGTTCAAGCTGCGGGAGCCGTACTGGGCGGGGCGCGGCCGGGGCGTGAACTGACGACGCGTCGGCCTCCTCGTGACGTCCCCTCGGCGGCGATTCGGCACGCCTTCAATAAACCTGCACATCGGATGCGCAGTCCGGTCACGGAATTCGGCGGACGCTTCATGAAAACTCCGCCCGAATTCTCGTGCATAGGCCACAGAACATGGTCCTGGGTGCATAAGTGTCCGGTTTGTTGAAGGGAGTGCCATCCTGCCCCCGATTCCCTCCTGTGAATGTTGTGAAGGACCTGCCACCTCGCCGTGAAACCGCCTGCACGCTGCGGAGATGCGACGCCGCAACCACACCCGACGGGCACTTCGTCGATTGGATGTGCGAGCTGCGAACGTGCTTTGATCCTGGCCCACGCGGAATTCGCCCGGCAGGTACGGCGGATTCCGCTGGTTGGAAACACCTTTGCGCCATTTATGAGAAGGGCAGCTCACACCATGAACAACTCCTCGCAGGTCGAGACCCTCGAAATCTCCGACGCCGACCTCGACAACGTCTCCGGAGGCCTCGTCGCCCAGGTCGCGGGCAACGTCACCACGACCGCTGACTCCATCGCCCCGGTCACCGGCGTCGTCGCCGGTGTCGCCGGCACGGTCGAGAACGCCACCGGCGTGAACGTCGGCGCCGTCACGGGCCTGGCCTCCGGCCTGACCGCCGGTCTCTGAGCCTTCCGCTCACCGAGACACCGTGACCCCTGAGCCCCGGAACCCCTGGTTCCGGGGCTCACGGACGCCACAGGCCAAGCGGGCCCACCCGCAGGCCAAGCAGGCCAAGCAGGCCAAGCAGGCCAAGCCGCCGCAGGCCCCGGCACAGTAAGGAAAGCGCCCCGTGCAGTTCCGCCAACAGGCCCTGTCCAAGCTGCAGTCGCCCGAGGAACTCGACCTGCCCGTGCGCTACGCCCGCCCCCAGGGCCTGCTCGTCCTCGCCGTCACCCTCGTCGTCATGGCCGCCGCGAGCGCCTGGGCCGTCACCGGCTCGGTCTCCTCGACCCTCAGGGCGCCCGGCATCCTCACGCACGGCCAGGGCAGTTACGTCCTCCAGAGCCCCGTCACCGGCCAGGTGACCCGCGTCCTCGCCGAGGAGGGCAAGCGCGTCGCCGCCGACGCTCCCGTGCTCGAAGTCCGTACGGACCGGGGCGACAGGGTCGTACGCGCCATCGCCGCGGGCCGCGTCACCACACTCGTCGCCAAGATCGGCACCGTCGTCACCACCGGCGCCGACATCGCGACCGTCGAGCGCGTGGCGGGCGCCTCGGACCCGCTCCTCGCCATGCTCTACGTCCCCGCCGACAGCGCGGCCACCGTCCCCGTCGGCGCCTCGGTGGACCTCACCGTCCAGTCCGTGCCCACCCAGGAGTACGGCACCCTGCGCGGCCGCGTGAAGGCGATCGGGCGGGCCGCGCAGACCCGGCAGAAGATCACCGGCTTCCTCGGCGACAAGGAACTCGCCGGGCAGTTCACCAAGGACGGCCCGCCCGTGGCCGTCCTCGTGCGGCTGGAGAAGTCGTCCAGCGCCAAGTCCGGCTACGCGTGGTCGACTTCCGGCGGGCCGCCCTTCGCGCTCACCTCCATGACCCCGGCCACCGGCGCCTTGCACCTCGCCGAGCAGCGCCCGATCGATTGGCTGCTTCCGTGACCGCACCCCACGCCCCCCGGGCCGCATCCCACGTCTCCCCGGCCGCAC
>NZ_WMBF01000650.1:0-3022 GCF_019400875.1 Streptomyces anatolicus
CTCCCGCACGGCGGGCGGCGCCATGCCGGCTCACTGTCGGCGGTGTGCGGCATGATGCGCACCGTGACTCAGCGAACACGACGGCTCATGCTTCTCGACACGGCCTCCCTCTACTTCCGGGCGTATTTCGGGGTCCCGGACTCCGTGAAGGCCCCGGACGGCACCTCGGTCAACGCCGTGCGCGGACTGCTCGACTTCATCGCCCGGCTCGTCCAGGACCACCGCCCCGACGACCTGGTCGCGTGCATGGACGCGGACTGGCGCCCCCACTGGCGGGTGGAGCTGATCCCCTCCTACAAGGCGCACCGCGTCGCCGAAGAGGTCGAGCGGGGCCCGGACGCCGAGGAGATCCCCGACACCCTCGCCCCGCAGGTGCCGGTGATCGAAGCGGTCCTCGACGCGCTCGGCATCGCACGCGTCGGCGTGCAGGCGTACGAGGCCGACGATGTGATCGGCACCTTCGCGGGCCGCGCCACGGGCCCGGTGGACATCGTCACCGGCGACCGCGACCTGTACCAACTGGTCGACGACGCGCGCGGCATCCGCGTCCTCTACCCCTTGAAGGGCGTCGGCACCCTCCAGCTCACCGACGAGGCCTGGCTGCGCGAGAAGTACGGCGTGGACGGCCCCGGCTATGTCGACCTGGCCCTGCTGCGCGGCGACCCGAGCGACGGCCTGCCCGGCGTGCCCGGCATCGGCGAGAAGACGGCGGCCAAGCTGCTCGACGCCTTCGGTGACCTCGCCGGGATCATGGCGGCGGTCGACGACCCGAGGTCGAAACTCACCCCCTCGCAGCGCAAGCGGCTCGACGAGTCCAGGGCGTATGTGGCGGTCGCGCCGAAGGTGGTCCGGGTCGCCGGTGACGTGCCGCTGCCCGACGTCGACGTGGCGCTGCCCCGCGAACCGCGCGATCCGGTGGCGCTTGAGGAGCTGGCCGAGCGGTGGAATCTCGGCGGTTCGCTTCAGCGGCTTCTCACCACCCTTCAGACCTGAGGTGTTAGCTTAGGTAAGCCTAACTAACTATGGATCAGGGGAGGCCGTCGCCGATGGCAGAACGTCCGGCTCGCAAAGCGCCGAAGACCCACGTCGCGCAGGTCGTGCGCGCGGAGCAGCTGACCCCGCACATGCGGCGCGTGGTGCTCGGCGGCGAGGGCCTGTCCGAGTTCACGGCGGGCGAGTGCACCGACCACTACGTCAAACTGCTCTTCGACGCCGAGGGCGTCACGTACCCGGAACCCTTCGACATCCAGCGCATCCGCGAGGAGTTCCCTCGCGAGCAGTGGCCGGTCACCCGGACGTACACGATGCGCTGGTGGGACCCCGAGGCGCGCGAACTCGCCCTCGACTTCGTGATCCACGGCGACGAGGGCCTTGCCGGGCCGTGGGCCCGAGACGTCAGGCCGGGCGCCACGGTCCGCTTCCTCGGCCCCGGCGGGGGTTACGCCCCGGACGCGGGCGCCGACTGGCATCTGCTGGCCGGCGACGAGAGCGCGCTGCCCGCGATCGCCGCGGCGGCCGAGGCGCTTCCCGAGGGCGCCGTCGCCCGCGTCTTCGTGGAGGTCGAGGGCCCCGAGGAGGAGCAGAAGATCGCCACGGACGCGGAAGTGGTGTGGCTGCACCGCGCGGGCCGCCCGGTGGGCGGACCCCTGGTCGAGGCCGTACGTTCCCTGGAGTGGCCGCAGGGCGACGTCCAGGCCTTCGTCCACGGCGAGGCGGGCTTCGTGAAGGAACTGCGCCGCTATCTACGAGTGGAACGCGAGGTACCGCGCGAGCGCCTCTCCATCTCCGGCTACTGGCGCCTCGGCCACAACGAGGACGGCTGGCAGGCATCGAAGAGGGAGTGGAACGCGCAGGTGGAGGCGGAGCAGGAGAACGCGTAACGCTGCGCTCGCCGGTGCGGAAGGGGGAAGCCGCCCTGCGGGGTGGGCGACTTCCGCTGGACGTGGGCCCGGGCGGCGCCTTCCGCCGGGCGCGGGCCCGGCGGTGGGGCGGGCCCGCTGGGACGCAAGCCCGGCCGGGGGGGCGGTTCGCCGGGATGCGAGCCCAGCCGTGGGAGCAGTTCGCCGGGATGCAAGCCCGGCCGGGGTGACGGTCGCTGGGACGCAAGCCCAGCCGTGGGAGCAGCCCGCCGGGATGCAAGCCCGGCCGGGGTGACGGTCGCTGAGACGCAAGCCCAACCGGGGGACCAGTCCGCTGAGATACGAACCCGGCGATGAGGGCAATCCGCTGGGACGCAAGCCCAGCCGTGGCAGCAGCCCGCTGAGATGCGAACCCGGCAGTGAGGGCAGTTGGCGTCACGCCCTCGGCGCGGAGCCCGTCGGTTCCGCGATACGGGCGTGCAGATGCATGTCGTGCCAGCCGTCCCCGTGCAGCACCGCACTGCGCTTGGTGCCCTCCGCGGCGAAGCCGGTCTTCGCGGCGACGCGGCACGACGCCTCGTTCGCCGTCGCGTGCGTCAACTCCAGCCGGTGCAGGCCCACTTCCTCGAAGGCCCACCGCGAAAGCGCCTCCACGGCACGCGGGGCGACACCGCGCCCGCGCGCCAACGGCATCGTCCAGTAGGCGACTTCGGCCTGACCCTCGGGGAGCGTGATCAGCCGCAGGGCGGCCCGTCCGACCACCGCGTCCGTGGCGGCGTCGGCGATCGCCCAGTACCCGTCGCGCTCGTCGGCCCAGGCCTTGCGCCAGCCCTCGATCCAGCCGAGCGCCTCGCTCTCGGATTCGGCCACGCGGGCGTGCCAGCGCTGGATCACGGGGTCCTGGAACGCCTCGTACACAGCCGAGGCGTCGCCGGCCGCCCAGGGGCGCAGGACGAGACCGCCGGGGACGGGGAGCACGGGCTGCTCCCGGCGGGCGAGGGTGCCGGGCGCGACGACGTCGGAGATCTGGAAGGGCATGCCCTCATCGTGGCAGCGCAGGCGCACGCGACGGCACTGGTTTTCCGGGCCCCGACGGCCGGCCCCCGCCCTGACCTGCGGCGCCCCGTACGCTGGCCTCCTGATGAGACGCAAGCCCCGCATCC
>NZ_WMBF01000651.1:0-3012 GCF_019400875.1 Streptomyces anatolicus
CTCCTGGGGCGGTTGTGGTCTGGTGCCTGGTGTCCCCATCCTCGTGATCATGGCGAAGCGGTGGATCGTCTCAGGGGAGGGTGCCGTCCCTGGGCCGCGTCGGGGTCAAGTGGTCTACGGGTCCGGGGAGTTCCCGGGGTAGTCCCCTAGGGGCGGTGAGCCGATGAGCCGGCTCATCGACTCGGCGGCGCGGACCGCGGCGTCCGCGCAGCAGTTGTTGAACAGGACGTGGACCTCGTCGGCGCGCTCGGCCATGGAGCGTATGCGCGGGAGCCACTCGGCGAGTTCCGTCTCCGCGTACGTGTGCCGGAACTTGTCCTCCTTGGAACCGTTGCCCCACGCCGTGCTGCGGCCATGGAAGCGGACCACCGCGTGCCGCGACGCGGTGACGGGGGCCACCGGAGGCATGGAATTCGGCAGCCCCTGCGCCGTGTCCACCGCGACCGCCGCCATGTCCAGCTCCGTCAGCAGCGCCTCGCTGCGGGTCCGCCGGTCCTCGTGCCACCAGTCGGGGTGGCGGAACTCCACGGCCACCGGCCAGCCCGCGGCGCGTTCGGCGCACTCGCTCAGCGCCTTCTCCGCCCGCGGTCCCGGGGCGAACCACGGCGGGAACTGGAACAGCAGCGTCCCCAACCGGCCAGCCCGGCGCAGCGGTTCGAGCGCGCCGCTGAAGCGCTGCCACACGGTGTCGAGCAGCCAGGGCCCCGCCGGTTCGCCCCGCAGATCGGCGGGGAGCGAGGCCTGCCGGGTCGGATGCCCGGTGAGCAGGGAGAACGCCTTCACGTCGAAGCGGAACCCGTCCGGTGTCCGGTCGGCCCACAGCCGACAGGTCTCCTCGCGGGGGAGGGCGTAGTAGGTGGCATCCACCTCCACCACGGGGAAGCGGCCGGCGTAGTGCCGCAGCCGCCCCTCGGCGTCCTTGTGCCCCGGCGGATACCAGCCACTGGCCAGCAGCGCGCGGTCCGTCCACGAACAGGTCCCCACCAGAATCTCGTTCATCCTGGCCGGGTACCCCGATGTGTCAGGAGGCGTGCAGCTCCGCCAGGACGTCGACGCGGTTGGTGGTGATCGAGTCGACGCCCGCGTCGATCAGACGGCGCATCGAGCGGCGCGTGTCGGGGGTCCACGCCGAGACGAGGAAGCCGTCGCGGTGGACTTGGCGGACCAGCTCGCGGTCGACCAGCGGGAAGCGGTAGTTGAGCCAGCGGGGCTTCACCGCGTCGAGCAGCACACGGCGGGGCGGGGCGAGCGTCGTCCAGGTCAGCGCGATCTCGGCGGCCGGATCCGCGTCGCGCAGGGCGAGCATCGTGTCGCCGCCCGCGCAGTAGTACACGCGGTCGGCGGCCCCGCACTCCGCAACGGCCCCGACGACCGTCCGTACGGCGTCGTGCGTGGCGCCCGGCAGATCGATCATCACCCGGTGCCCCTCCGTGGCGGCGAGGGCCGCTTCGAGCGTCGGCACCCCGCCCTCGGTGAGGCCGTCCAGCTCGGCGGAGGAGAGGACGGCGAGCGGACGGTCGTACCCCCACAGGCGTTTGAGCGTCGAGTCGTGCAGCAGTACGGGTACGCCGTCACCGCTCAGGCGGACGTCGATCTCCACCGCGTCCGCGCCCCGCTCGAACGCGGAGCGCAGGGACGGCAGGGTGTTCTCGCGGACGCGGTAGGGATCGCCTCGGTGGGCCACGGCTGTCAGGGTGCGCATGGCCCCATTGTGGTGCCGTGTCACGGAGCCAGCCACGTCTCCGTGTACGTGTCGATCTCGGCGGCGATCCGGGCCTTGCCCGCGGGGTCGAGGAAGGACGCCTCCACGGCGTTCTTCGCGAGGGCCGCGACACCGCGCTCGTCGAGGCCGAGGAGGCGGGCCGCGACGGCGTACTCGTTGTTCAGGTCGGTGCCGAACATGGGCGGGTCGTCGGAGTTGACGGTCACGGTCACCCCGGCCTCGACGAACTGCCTGACCGGGTGCTCTTCGAGGGTGCGCACCGCGCGCGTCGCGATGTTCGAGGTCGGGCAGACCTCCAGCGGGATGCGGTGCTCGGCGAGGTGGGCGAGGAGCTTGGGGTCCTGCGCGGCGGTGGTGCCGTGGCCGATGCGCTCGGCGCCCAGGTGGATCAGGGCGTCCCAGACGGTCTCCGGTCCGGTCGTCTCGCCCGCGTGCGGCACCGAGTGCAGACCGGCGGCGATGGCCCGGTCGAAGTGGGGCTTGAACTGCGGGCGCGGCACACCGATCTCCGGGCCGCCGAGACCGAAGGAGACCAAACCTTCGGGGCGCAGCTTGTCGCCGGTGGCGAGCCGGAGCGTCTCATCGGCCGCCGCGAGCCCGGCCTCGCCGGGGATGTCGAAGCACCAGCGCAGTACGGTGCCGAACTCCGCCTCGGCGGCCTTGCGGGCGTCCTCGATGGCGTCCATGAAGGCGCGGTCGTCGATGCCGCGGCGGACGGAGGAGTACGGGGTGATGGTCAGCTCGGCGTAGCGCACGTTCTGCCGGGCCATGTCGCGGGCCACCTCGAAGGTGAGCAGGCGGACGTCCTCCGGGGTGCGGATCAGGTCCACGACGGAGAGGTAGACCTGGATGAAGTGCGCGAAGTCCGTGAACGTGAAGTAGTCGGCGAGCGCCTCGGGGTCGGTCGGCACGGCGGAGTCGGGGTGCCGGGCGGCCAGCTCGGAGACGATGCGGGGGGAGGCCGAACCGACGTGGTGCACGTGCAGTTCCGCCTTGGGCAGTCCGGCGATGAACGCGTGCGGGACGAGCGGGTCGTGCGGGTCCGTCGCGGTCGCGGCCGCGGTGTGCTGCTCGGTCACGGTTTCCTCCCCAGGAACGGGCTTGATCGGCTGATCGGCGGGTCGGGGGTCATCGTAGGCGGCGGTCGGCGCGGGCGAAGCGGGGGCCGTAGCATGACGGAACGTATGAAAGAGGTGACCGCCATGCCTGCCGGATCCGAGGACGGCGCGGGGGCGCCGGGGGCGCCGGGAGAGCGGGACCCTTGGGCGCCGCCGGTGGAGGGTGCGGGG
>NZ_WMBF01000652.1:0-3007 GCF_019400875.1 Streptomyces anatolicus
GCGCCGGGGGCGGCCGGCGGGGGGGGCGGTGCCGACGGTGCCGGCGGTGCTGTCTGGGGAATGGGTCGGTCGGTGGTCGGTGCGAGTGGCGTGGCCGGCATGACGCCCCCCTTCGGTACCACGGGCCCACGGATCAGGCGCAGAGCGTAGCGGCGGGGGCGCCGGCTGCCGCGGTGGTGCCGGTGCGACACGGCGCGGGGAGTGGCGGGCGTCCCCCGTTCGGACCTCCGTCCGGCGCCCCGCGGGGGCGGGCGTACCAGGATGAGGTGGCCGGAGGTCTCGGTGCGGGGCGGCGCGTGCCGCCCCCGGTGCGACGCAGAGGGGTGCCCCATGCAGTTCGACGACGACGCCAACCTGGATACCTCCGAGGTGCGGGACGTGCGCGGCAGTCGGATCCCCGGCGGCCGGGCGACCGTCGGCGGCGGCATCGCCGGTCTCATCGCGCTGGTGCTCGGCCTCGTCTTCGGAGTCGGCCCCGACCAGCTGGGCCTCTCCTCCGGCGACGAGGAGCCGGAGGCCTCGTCCTCGTCCCTCGCGCAGGTGCAGCAGAGCTGCCGCACGGGCCGGGACGCGAACACCAAGGACGACTGCCGCATCGTGGCGGTGGTCAACAGCGTCCAGGACTTCTGGCGCCCGGAGTTCCAGCGCAGACGGGCCTCGTACTCCTCCGCGCAGACCGTCCTGTTCACCAGCCGCGTGGGCACCGCCTGCGGCGCGGCGACCTCGGCGGTCGGCCCGTTCTACTGCCCCGGCGACCGGAAGGTCTATCTGGACCTGGGCTTCTTCGACGAGCTGCGCACGAAGTTCGGCTCCAGCGGCGGGCCCTTCGCACAGGCGTACGTCGTGGCCCATGAGTACGGGCACCACGTGCAGAACCTGACGGGCATCCTGCGGCGCGCCCAGGACGGGCGTACGGGCCGCGACAGCAACGCCGTCAAGGTCGAGCTGCAGGCCGACTGCTACGCCGGTGTCTGGGCGCGGCACGCGACCCGCAGCCCGGACGACCGCACGGGCAAGCCGCTGATCAGCAGCCTCGACGAGGCGGACATCCGGGACGGCCTCGACGCGGCGGCCGCGGTGGGCGACGACCGGATCCAGGAGCGGTTCCAGGGCCGGGTCACCCCCGAGTCCTGGACCCACGGCTCGGCCGAGCAGCGCCAGCGGTGGTTCTACCAGGGGTATCGCACCGGCGACATGGGGCAGTGCGACACCTTCCGGTGAGCACGGGTCTCGTCCAGGAAGTACGGGTCTCGTCCGGTGAGTACGGATCTCATCTGATCGGAGTGAGCGGGTATGGCAGGCGACAACAGTGGACGGCCGAGCATCTTTCCCACGCTGCTGTACGCGGACGCGAGGGCCGCGATCCGGCAGCTGACGGAGGCCTTCGGCTTCACCGAGGTGCACGTGTACGAGACCGACGACGGCGGCGTCGCGCACGCCGAGCTGGCTCAGGGGAACGGCATGGTGATGCTCGGCTCCAAGGGCACGGGCGGCGTCTTCGACCAGGTGATGAAGGACGCGGGGCCCAGCGGCGTGTACATCGTCGTGGACGACGTCGACGCCCACCACCAGCGGGCCAAGGAGCACGGCGCGGAGATCCTGATGCCCCCGACCGACCAGGACTACGGCTCGCGGGACTACATGGCCAGGGACGCCGAGGGCAACGTATGGAGTTTTGGTACGTACGCGCCCGAGGCGGGGGCCTGAGACCTACTCGCCGCCGGTGTGCACCTGGAAGGCGGCGCGGCGCACGGCCTTGGCGAGCGCCGGGTCGGGGTGGGCGGCGGCGAGGGCGACGAGGACCTGGACGGTACGGGGGTGCCCGGCGCGGCGGACCTCGTCGATGAGGGCGGGGACGGTGGGCTGGACCGCCGACTCCAGGTGCCGGACGAGGAGTTGGGCCTCGCCGTGGTCGGCGACGGCCGCCGCGGTGTCGATCCACAGCCAGGTGGCCTCCTCGCGGGTCAGCACGAGGTGGACGTCCTCGGGGTCGGCGCCCTCCTGCTCGGCGAGCCAGAGCAGGGCGTAGGGGCGCAGGGATGCCTCGTCGACGACGGCCCTGACCTCCGCCTCGGCCGGGGCGCCGACCACGCGCAGCGCCTCGAAGGCGAGGCCGCGCAGCAGGGCGTCCTCGCCGCGGGCAGCGGTGAGCAGGTCGGTGACGGCGCTGCCGACGGGGCGGGCGGCGAGCCAGGCGCGGTATTCGGCGCGGGCCGCGTTGGGGCGCAGGCGGGCGCAGCCGCGCAGCATCTCCTCGGCGGACTGCTCGATGTGGCCCGCGGGGCTCTGCGCGGCGACGCAGATCTGCTCCAGCTTGACCCAGACCGCCCAGCTGCCGAGCGGGGTGAGCGTGGCCTGACCGTCGGCGTAGGTGAGCGCGCCGACGGCGGCGAGGCCGTGCAGCGCCCAGTCGAGGAGCGCCGGGAGCGGCACCGCCTCCCGCGGGCGGTCGGCCGAGGCGGCGCCGGGCTCGGGCCGGGCCTCGATCGGGGCCTCGACCTGGGGGCCGTACGCGATCTCGCAGCGCTCGGTGCGCAGTTCCGTGACGCGCTGGTCCAGGAGGTCGAGCAGTTGCGGCACGGGGACGGGGCCCGCCGAGAGCTGGAGGAAGGACAGGAGCTGCGGCATGGCCTCGACGACCTCGGCGACCGCGGCGGGGGCGAGGTGGTCCGGCGCCGGGTGGGCCAGTGACCAGGCGTCGAAGAGGGCGACCCAGCCGCGCAGTACGGCGGTGTCGTCGCGGTCCCAGGCGCGCAGGCGCCATCCGGGGCGGGCGCTGTCGCCGTGCACCTCGATGAGGCCCGCGAGGCGCGCGGTGTCCCAGTCGGCGCGGACCTGAGCGGGGGTCAGTCCCAGCTCGGCGGCGGCCCGTTCGGCGGTGGCGTCGGAGAGGGTGCCGTTCCCGTCGGGCTTGGCGCCGCTGCGGCCGGGGCCGGGGCGCAGGGCGGCGTCGGCCCAGCGGGCGACCCGCACGGCGTCGGCGAGGCCGGCGCGCGCCCTCCTGGCC